>JAZHDF010000047.1:0-4428 GCA_036584565.1 Candidatus Moraniibacteriota bacterium | reverse complement strand
ACCGGATTGCCGGCATAATCGATCGAATTAATAAAAAAAGCTCCACCGCCGACTGTGGTTTCCACTCCGACAGGGACGAAGCGAGAAGTCAAATAAACCTTCTCCCCTTCGGTCTCCCCACCCCAAGAGACTTCAATTTTCACCAATTTATAATCATCCGATGCGGTATCCAAGGGTACGCCATTTTTTGTTCCGTCATCCGGATCATCCCTGAAATCAATAAATGTCCTTACTAAAAAAGTTTTATCTCCCACTGCTACATTTTTCACTTGATCAATTTCTCCAAGCGGAGTTCCGTTTTTTAAACCCACCTCATCATAAGGCAAATTTCTCAGCTTCTCCATTTCTTGATTAGCCAAAGAGACCGCCAAAATTTTATTTTTTGAACTCAAGATATATCTCACACCCACCGAAAAAACCGAATAGAAAGACAGAATTGCTACCGAAAAAACAAAAATCAAAACCAGCGCTTCAATAATGGAAGTGCCTCTTTGAAAAAACATTCTCTCCTTATTTGCTTTTTGTTTTGATTTCATTTTTGTCTTGGCGGAAGTTTTTCTTGTTTTTATTGTAACATAAAATTCAAAAATCCACCAATTTATTTTTAAAACATAATTTTTATTTTTCCCGATTATGCCTTATAATCAAAAATATAAATAAAAAAATAAATTTAAAAAAATGCCCGACAAAATAAAAGGTCTGAGTTTTCGCACCAAACTGCTTTTAGTGGTTGAAATATTGGTAATTTCCTCCCTACTTATTTCCGGAGCGGTAATTTACAAAAATATTCAAAATTTAAATCGGGAGATTCTGAAAAAAAAGTTGATCGCTATCGCCGCCTCCACCGCCTCGGTTATCGACGGAGACGAGATAAAAAAAATTCAAAATATTCAAGATACCCAAACCGAAACTTATCATAAAATAAATCAGATTATTTTTTCCGTCCAAAAAAATAATGAAGATATTGACACTGTTTATATTATGACCAAAAGCGAGCGAGAAAATATTTGGCAATTTATCTTCAGCACCTATACTGAAAATGCTCAAACCGACAATCCCCAAGAGGAATTTTATCCTTATTTCAAAAAAGATTTCGATGTCACCAACTACCCGCAAATGAAACAAGCTTTTGAAAAAAAGATTGCCGACGAAGAAATTCTTTGTGACAGTTGGGGCTGCTGGCTTTCCGGCTATGCTCCGATTTACGACTCCGAAGGAAAAGCGGTGGCGATTGTGGGAGTGGATATTTCCGATAAAGAAGTGGCTCTAGTTGAAAGACAAATGAAATCATCGATACTTTCGGTCATATCCTTGATATTTTTAACTATTCCCATTGTTCTTTACCTGTTTATCAATCATACCACTCGACCGTTTAAACAAATAATATCCTCATTGGAAAAATTCAGTCAAAACCTCAACACCCGCATTCATCTTAAAAGTAAAGATGAATTTGGAGTAATCGCCGAAAGCTTCAATCGAATGGCCAATACTATCAGCTACTCCATAAGAAACACGGAAAAAGAAATCAAAGAAAGAACCCGTGAAATGGCCGAGGAAAAAAATAAAATCGATTCCATATTGAAAAGTATCGGTGACGGAGTTTTTGTTGTTGATACCGAAAAAGTAATTATTATGTTCAATAAAGAGGCGGAAAAAATTACCGGCTTTAAATCCGAAGAAGTACTCGGCAAAAAGACCGAAAATATTTTGAAATTCAAAAACCCCTCTCATAGCGATAAAAACAAAAAGACCTGCTTTATTGAAGAAGCGATGGCAAGCGGAAAAATTCAAAAAAGATTCGCCGCCACGCTGCTGATGAATAAAAATAAGAAACTAATTCCCGTTTCCAAATCGGCTTCTCCGCTCATTAACCAAGAAGGTCAAATTATAGGAGCGGTGGTGGTCTTTAGGGATATTACCCACGAATATGAAATTGATCGAGCCAAGACTGAATTTGTTTCCTTGGCCTCCCACCAATTACGCACACCTCTTTCTTCCATCAATTGGTACACCGAACTCTTGTTGGCCGGAGATGTGGGAAAAATAACTCCCTCCCAAAAAGAATATTTAAACGAAGTATATCAAGGAAACAAAAGAATGATTCAGCTGGTTAATTCTCTTTTGGGCATTTCCCGAATGGAAATGGAAAGTTTTGTTATAGAACCGATAAAAACCGATATTATTGGCCTAGCCGAGGAGGCCATCAAAGAATTAACCCCCAAAGTGGAAGAAAAAAAGTTAACTATAAAAAGAATTTATTCTTCTGAAATTCCGCTGATTAAAACCGATCCGAAATTAATGCGCATTATTTTTCAAAATATTCTTTCCAATGCCGTTAAGTATGGAAAAGTAGGCAGCACAATTGAGATAAGTATCGCCAAAGACATTAAGAATTTACGCATCAAAATAAAAGACGAAGGTTTGGGCATACCCAAAGAACAACAAAAAAATATTTTTTCCAAATTTTTCAGAGCTGATAATGCCTATCATTCCGAGACCGAAGGAACCGGTTTGGGACTCTATCTGGTCAAGCAAATTGTGGAAAGCGCCGAAGGAAAAATCAAATTCCACTCCGAAGAAAACAAGGGAACTGTCTTTTTTGTCTCTCTCCCTCTCTCCGGTATGAAAGCCCGCAAAGGTGATCCCGGAATATCCGACATTGAAACAGAAAATTTTTCCAAAGATAAAAAAAGAAAACCGTTGTAAAAAACAACGGTTTTTTGAAAATAAAATTTTTCTATTCCTTATCTGGCCAAAACTTCTTTGACCTTTTCAACAATATTTTTCATCCCCCAATCCGCTTTGACCAAATAATCGGTTGCGCCCAAATCCTTGGCCTGATTAAACTTTTCCATATCTCCGTAATTGGTCAAAATGATAACCGGCATACCCTTGCCTCTCTTATCTTCTCTTAGAATTTTTAACATTTCCAGACCGTCCATTACCGGCATAGCGATATCCAATAAAATCAAATCGGGAAAATCGCTCAAGGCTTTATCCAAGCCGATTTGTCCGTTATTGGCTTTTAGGACTTCAAAGCCTTCGCTGGAAAATTTATCCTCCAAAATATTCAACAAGGAGATTTCATCTTCCACAATCAATATTTTTCTTTTTTGCTTCATTTTTTTAGATTATTTTTAATTATTAATCCAATTTAATTGATAATAATTTGGAAATTCCGTCCTCGCCCATAGTAGCCCCGTAAAGATAAGAAGCTTGACGCATCGTTTCTCGATTGTGAGTGATAGCCACGAACTGAGTCCGATCGGATAATCTTTTCAAAATTTTACTGAAACGTCTGGAGTTGGCCTCGTCCAAGGCCGCCTCTACCTCATCCAAAATCGAGAAAGGCGGAGGATTGTAGGAAATTATGGCAAACAGTAGCGCCAAAGAGGTTAATGACCTTTCTCCGCCGGAAAGCATCGCCAAACTGGAGATTCTTTTACCGGGAGGACAAGCATTGATATCGATGCCTACTTCCTCTTTTTCTTCTTCCAATTCTTCAATTTCAGCCTCCAATTTATCCTCGCTTTCGGCGGTTTCTTTTTCATTTTCAGCCCTTCTGGCAACTTTTTTTCTCTTGACTTTTACCAAAGAGGCTTTTCCCCCTCCGAAAATAATTTCAAAATACTTGGCAAATTCTTCATTAATTCGATTAAAAGCCTCGGCAAAAACTTTATCAATTTTCTTATCCATCTCTTTGGCCACCTCTAACAGCGAAGCAATGGCTCTTTCCAAATCTTTTGATTCTTGTTGTAAAGTCTCGTAGCGCTTGCCGGTTTCTTCATATTCCTCCACAATCAAAGGATCAATTCCTCCCGCTTGCTCCACTTGCAGTTTCAAACGATTTATTTTCTGCTCCGTCTCGTGACGATTGATCGCTTCCCCGTCAAACTTCAAATTTCGAATATCGGCGTTTAAATCATTTTTAGCGTCCGCTATCAAATCTTCCTCTCGCACCTCCACTCTGGCCAAAGAAACTTTGGCTTCATTATACTTATCTTTGATTAGGTCCAGCTTTCTTTGTCGCTCCCTCAGTTTTTCTTCTGCTCGAAAAAACTCCTCCCGGGCCCGATTATCTTTTTCGTTTTCCTCCCTAATTTGTTTACTTATAGCCTCAGCTTGCTCCCGAGAATCCTGCAATTCTTTTTTCATCTCGTCGATTCTCTTTTTCATTAATTCCAGTTCTTTTTGCCCGTTAATCTCTATTTCAACCTGTTCTTTGGTCTTTTGTCCCTTTACTTCGCCATTATCGATATTCTCTTTAAGAGTGGAGATTTTTTCTTCTATTTCCGCCACCCAAACCTTGAGCGCCGCTAACTCCTCCAACGTTTTTATCTCTTTTATTTTTTGATTCAAATCCCGCTGGGACTGATAAATTTTGTTTAACGCTTCTTGAATATACTTCTTATCCACCGGAATCGCCTG
>JAZHDF010000046.1:0-4512 GCA_036584565.1 Candidatus Moraniibacteriota bacterium | reverse complement strand
GCTAACTAAAATAATTTTTAATTGATTTGTATAGAATCTTCTATACAAGACCCTTATTATTTTCCATTATAAGTTATTTTCTTTTTTCAAGCAATTTATTCTTTAGAATTTTTGAGAGTTTGTGAACCTTTGATTTATTTGTTAAAATTATTCTGTAAGACTTTATAAAAACTAAAAAATATGAAAAATACGACTTTAAAAATCTTGGCCGGAATTTTTTATCTTTTGATGGTGGGAGTGAATTTTTTGGCCAACAGTTTGCCGATAAATAATCGCTCCACCGGCGAGATATCGGATGCTTACCCCAACTTATTTGCGCCAGCCGGAGCGACTTTTTCTATTTGGGGTCTGATTTATCTTTTACTCGGCGGGTATGTATTTTATCAATTCACTAAAAGCGCAAAAAGTAAGGATGGATTGATTCGAAAAGTTAATATATTTTTTGTAATTACTTCTGCCGCCAATATCGCTTGGATTTTCGCTTGGCATTATGATTTTATCGGTCTTTCGGTTTTAATTATGTCGATTCTGCTTGTGTCACTAATCAAAATCGCCGATATTTTTCGCGGAGAAAAATTGGAAACAAGCGAAAAAATTTTTCTCTCAATTCCCTTTAGCGTTTATTTCGGCTGGATTACTGTGGCGACAATCGCCAATATTACGGTATTTTTGGTGAGTATTGATTGGGACGGTTTCGGGGTGGCTGATTTTACTTGGACGGTGGTTATTTTGCTTGTTGGCGCGATGATCGGGATAGCGCGAATAAATAAAGATAAAAATATCGCTTACGGTTTGGTTTTGATTTGGGCTTATGCGGGCATACTTTTAAAGCATTTGTCGGCCGAGGGTTTTGACGGCAAATATCCGAGCATTATTGCGACTTTGATCGGGTGTCTGATTTTAATAGCGCTTTTTTTGATTAAAACATTTTTGGAGATATCGAAGTCTCAAAAAATCAAATAAAAGTGAGCGCGGTTAATTTTTTAAAATATTTTTGAAATTGAGGATTTTTAAATTTTTAAATAATGGAAAAAGAAATCATTATAGCGGAGAGAAAAATAAATTATCAAATCAGAAAAAACAGTTTGTCTAAAAACTTACGCTTAAGCGTGCGATTTTGTTCGGATAAGGAAATCGGATGCGAGGCGGATTCCAATGTGAAAATTTTAGTGACTATTCCCGGGCGATTAAGTGAAAAAGTGGCGGAAAATTTTGTCCGAGAGCGTCAGGCTTGGCTTTTGCAAAAAATAGATGAACTTAAAAAGAGTCGCATTTATCCTCGGGAAATTTTAACCGCCAAAGATTATCAAAAAGAAAAGAGAAAAGCGCGAAAAATAATCATCGAGAGGGTTAATTATTTAGGCCGTTTGTACGGTTTTGAGTTTAATAAAATTTCCATTCGTTCTCAGCGCACCCGATGGGGCAGTTGTTCTCAAGAAGGGAATCTTAATTTTAATTATAAGTTAATTTATCTGCCGGAGAAAATAATCGATTACGTGATTATTCATGAACTATGTCATTTGGAAGAGTTTAATCATTCCAAGCGTTTTTGGTTTTTAGTGTCGGAAATTATTCCCGATTACCGAAATCTTCGAAGAGAGTTAAAAAATATAAAACTTTGATTTTTTGATCGAGAATTTGGAGAAAGGGGAGGCGGTTTTGAAATTAAATCGGATCGGCGATTTGCCAAGCCCGATTTTTTTGTTTAAGATAAAAAATGTTTGTTTTTTAAATTATCAAAAAAATGGAATCGAAAATCAGAAAAATTTTAGAAAAAATGGAGGAGCTTAATGTGGCTTTGCGAAAAGAACATGCTCGTCTGGCCAAGAAATACGGTTTTTATATCAGGCAAAAGAAAATAGTTTTTGCGGACAAATTTAGGATAAAAAATAAAAAATTCAAAATTCCTTCTTGGAAATACGCCATCCCCAAAAATATTCGCCATCTTTTGTCGCTCCCTTTCATTTATATGATGATTGTGCCGGCGGTGATTTTGGATATTTTTATCAGCCTTTATCAGGCGGTGGCTTTTCCTCTGTACCGCATTCCCAAAGTTAAGCGAGGAGAGTATATTATTTATGACAGAAGATTTCTTGACTATCTCAACTGGATTCAAAAAATCCATTGTCTCTATTGTAGTTATGTTAACGGTTTGTTTGCTTATGCGGTGGAAATTGCGGCGCGAACCGAAAGGTATTGGTGTCCGATTAAGGCGGCTAGCAAACCTACAGTGCATCATAGTTGGTACAAAGATTTCGCTGATTATGGCAGTCCGGAAGAATGGAATAAAAAATTTAACGACCATCAGGCTTTTGAAGCTGTGGCGATTAAAAAAGAAGATAAAAAAAGCTCTTAATTTTATTTATTTTTCCGGGTCTTGTTTGTTTCCGGATTTGATTTGCTGGACAAATTAATTTAAAAGTGTTAAAATTTCAAAGTACCAATAAAAAACCGCCCCTTAAACAAGGACGTTTTTTTATGCCTTAAGGAGGTTTGTTTTGAGGAAAACAGCATCAATTTTTTTGTCAGCTTTCTTGTTGGCTATTTTTTTGTCAAGCGGAGTGTACGCTTCTAAAATCAGCCATTCTTCCAAGAAGTCGATTGTTACTGCGAAGAAAAAGAAAGCGCCAAAAAGAAAGAATGCTCAACGAGGTGAGGTAATCAAGGTCTTGGCTACGGCTTATTATGCCCCGAAGAAAGGCCAAGACGATTATGCTACTGGTAGTTATCGTGGGGACATGAAACTAAACGGAGGCAAAAAAACTTTTACCGGAAAAGTGCCCAAAGTGGGGATGGTGGCGGTTGATCCGAAACTTATTCCTTTGGGAACGCAAATTTATATCCCGGAGCTGGATTTAAAGCTGGTAGCCGAGGATACAGGGGGGAAAATTAAAGGAAAGCGAATCGATATTTTTGCCGGAGAAGGAGAGTGGGGCTTAGAAAAAGCGCTTGCAATCGGGACACGAAAGGTTACAGTTGTAATCGGGCGCAGAGTCTCATAATTTTTTCCGGGGATGGTTTATTGGTACTCCTTGGCGGGAAAAGAGAACCTTCTTTTTCCGCCTTTTTATTTTTGAACAATGTTTAAATTTGACTGATAAATATTATTTTTTGTGTTATAATAAAAAAGAACTTTGTAATAAATTGATGATTTTTTTGGTAATTCGAAATGAATTTTCGAAGCCTTTTATAAAAAATTTAAACTAAAAATGAGAGAAAAAAAACAAGCTGAAAAAAAGGAATATTATCTTTTTTCCAAAGAAGATATTTTAAAAGAGTTTAATTCCGGAGAGTACGGACTTTCGTCCGGGGAGGCGGAGGAGAGATTGGCAAAAAACGGGCCCAATGAATTTGCCGAGACCAAAAGGGACAGTTATTTTTTAATTTTTATTCGACAGTTTAAAAGTCCGTTGATTTACATTTTGCTTATTTCCGGCTTGATCGTGCTTTTAATGAATGAGAAGGCGGATACGGTGGTTATTTTTGCGGTTATTTTTTTTAATGCGATTATCGGAACTCTGCAGGAGGGAAAAGCTCAAAATACTTTTTTGGCGCTTAAAAAGTTTACCCGGAGCAATGCTTCCGTCATTCGGGACGGTCGAGAAATTATCATTCCCGATCGGGAGGTGGTGGTGGGAGATATTATTTCTTTGCGAGAGGGAGAAAAAGTACCGGCGGACGGAAGATTGATTGCGGTCAATAATCTGAAGTTGAGTGAAGCGGCTTTTAGCGGAGAGTCGACACCCAAATTCAAAAATTCCAATAAACTGAAAATAAAAAATCTTTCCTTGATAGACCAGCACAATATGGTTTTTAAGGGTGCGGTGGTGGTGGGCGGATCCGGGCGAGCGGTGGTGACAGCGATCGGGATGGAGACTGTTTTAGGTTCAATTGCCAAAGAAGCTCTAAAAATCGATACCGAATTTCCGCTTAAAAATGACATTGACAAACTTTCTCGATATATAATTTTTGCCGTTTCAGGGGTGGCTTTGGCGGTTTTTATTTTGGGGTTGTGCGGAGGGCAAAGTTTTCGGGAAGTTCTCAAAATGATTATCGCCATTTCTGTTTCCGTTATCCCGGAGGGTTTACCGGTGGTAATGACTTTGGTTTTGGCGGTGGGAGTTTGGCGAATGGGTAAAAAAAATGTCTTGGTAAAGAAAATGCAAGCGGTTGAGGTTTTGGGGGAAGTTAGGATTTTAGCGGTTGACAAAACCGGTACGGTGACAAAAAATGAATTGACGATTAAAAAGGTTTTGGTGGGAGATAAAATTTTTGAGATAGGCGGGATCGGATATTTGCCCCAGGGGGAAGTTAAATTGAGGGGTAAAATAATCGAGCCTTTGAATCACGAAGAAATTTTTAACATAGGAAAAATGGCCGCTTTGAACGCGCGCGCCAATTTGGTTTTTGATAAAATAGAAAAAATTTGGAGGATTTCCGGTGATCCCACCGAAGGGGCGATGCTGACCTTTGCTAAAAAGATAGGCTTTAATCCAAGCAATCTTTTGGAGG
>JAZHDF010000045.1:0-22326 GCA_036584565.1 Candidatus Moraniibacteriota bacterium | reverse complement strand
TCCCTACGAGGTTTTTGTAGAAGGAAAAATTGCAGTTCAAGGTAGAATGTAGGTTATTCTTTAGCCTTCTCCCATAAATTATCGAATATACTCACCATCATCTCCACCAAGTACTTATCCTCAATTACTATTGCCAGAGGTGCTGCCGGTTGCCAAAAGATAACCTTATTGGCAAATAATTGAAAAGAGCTTGAAAAAGGATAAAAACCTTTCATTATCCTTATTTCTCTCATTTCATCCTTGTCTGCTTTATTGAGATTATAAGCATCTTCACTGGGCAACAGCAAAGAATTTATGAAAAGCCCTTTTTTCATCCTTTGTTTTATCCACCTTTTTTCATCCGACCAAGAGACAAATCCAATAAAATCCTGGGCTGATCCGCAAAACCAGATTTTTTTATCCGCTTCCTCTAAAATATTAAAAAATATTTTTTTAAAATCCTCCTTTCCTTGATAAATATTTATTTTTGAAGGCAATAATCCTTGTTGGTAATTAGTTATCAAACTTGGCATAGCCGCTACCAATTCACTTTCCTTTAGCTGATCTTCTTTCTTTTTTTGTCTGAATTTTTCCAGGACCGCCGCCGGAGATTCTACTACAAAATTTCTTGCATAGCTTTTTTTAGAGGAAAATTTGGCCAATCCCCGTCTCTCTAACTCCCGAATAACCTTATAGACATTGGGTCTGGCAATATGCAAATTTTTGGCAATGTTGGAAATGGTAGATGGCCCCAATTTAAGAGAAATTATATAAGTATTGACTTCCAGCTCTGATAATCCGAGCTCTTTAAGGGGATTGTATAAAGATTGATAATTTTTTTTGACATTTTCCATAAAAAATTGTTTATTATCGGGGATTGTCCCACTATATTTTAGATAAAGTGTATATTTATTATATACTATATTTAAATATTGTCCAATTATATTGACATTTTAATAAATATAGTGTATGATACACAGTCAAGCTAAGAAAAGAAATCCATCATGGCTTGCAGATCTTTGACAATCTAGTCCATTATCGGTCACTTATCCACCCCCCAAGGAGAGACACCATGAAGACTGCCATCATCTATCGTAGCAACCCTACTCTCGACACTATGCTCGCTGGCTTAAAAGACAAAGTGGATTTATTTCATGTTTTTCCGGCAGGTACAGACGCAGAAGAAATTAAAGATCAATTTGAATCTAGTCTATACGAAATACTCTATACTTATAATCCAGATCCTGAGCTTGGCATAACAGAAACAAGGTCTACTTTTGATAGAATCATATGCGATCTCACATGCTACCAGTCTTTAAATTTGTGGTGCGAGCATAATATTTATGTTGTCAACCAATGTAGTGAGGGGCCTCACGAGGAATATATCCGTAATATTGCACACGAAGCATGCAATACTGGTATGGATGTTGTGATCGTGCGTGACTGCCTTGCCCACCACTGCCAGCTTGACGGAGTTGATCCCTATTCTTTGGGCAATGATAGAGACGGCTGGTACCTTGAAAAAGTAATTGAGACATGGACCCGGATACTCCAAGAAGAATCGGTATCGGTAAGGATTATTTCCAAGGATATTAGTTTAACAACACTAGTTAGTAAAATTGTGGTGTGCGATCATCACAACGCAAAACTTAGTGATGAATTGGAGGATCTCGAAAATTCGGGGGTATTAATTTTGAAAAGCTCGTACTCAGCAAATGCACCAGCAAATTTAATCAACCCGGATGATATCCCTATTCTTTTTAAGGGATGAGTGCTCGAAAAGGCGGAAAGTTTATCAAAACTTTCCGCCTCTTTTATTTTATAAAAAATAATTTAAATTTATTTGACAATTTTATTCAATATTTCAATTGCTTTTTCCAGTTTTTCCCAACTAGTAGCATAACAAATCCGAAAATGAGTATTTTTTTGACTAAATGAACTGCCTGGAACAATAATCAGATTATTTTCCAAACATTTTTGAAAAAATTCCTCTCCGACAAACGGATACTTGATAAAAAAGTAAAAGGCGCCCTCTGGCTTAATTATTTGATAATCATCCTTGAGAGATTTATAAACAAAATCTCTTTTTTTCTTATATTCTTTGATGACTTCTTTATTTTTTATCTTTAAAGCTTCCAAGCCGGCATATTGAAAGGGGGTGGGAGCGCAGACAAAAGTAAATTGCTGAACTTTTATTGCTTGCTCGATAATTTCCGCCGGCGCGCTCAGGTAGCCCACTCTCCAGCCCATCATGGCTTGCGATTTGGAAAAACCACCCAAGACCACTGTCTTATCATAAAATCGTCCTATCGAAGTGTGTTGGCCTTCATAAACAAAATTCTGATAAATTTCATCCGATAAAATTACCAAATTATATTTTTTTGACAGTTGAGCCAATTTTTTTAATTCTAACTCCTTATAAACATAGCCCGTTGGATTTTCGGGAGTACTAAAAATTATGGCTTTGGTTTTCTTGCTAATCGCTTTTTCCAAATTTTTAAAATTGATTGAAAAGTCAGGATTTTTTTCTACCATCCTGGGTTTACCGCCAAAAAGCAAAACTAATTGTTTGTAACCCACGAAACTGGGGTCAAAAATTATTACTTCATCACCAACATCAATCAGTGTCGGCAAAACCACACTCAATCCACCGGAAACTGCTCCGGTAATAATCATATTTTCTTTCTGATGATTAAGCTGCTTTTCTTTTTTTAATTTTTTGGCAATCTCCGTCCTTAATTCCTCAATTCCTTGCGTAAGAGTATACTTATTTTTGTTATTCTGAATCGCCCGAATGGCGGCTTTTTTTATCTTCTCATCAATCTCAAATTCCGGCTGACCAATACTTAAATCAATCGGGTCTTTTAAATTTTTAGCCGACTCAAAAGCTTTCCTTATTCCGCTGGCATCCATTTTTTGCACTCTTTTTGAAATCTCAATCATAAAACAAATTAACATTTTAACATATTAGCAAAAACAAACTTTTAACTTTTCATTTTGAATTTTTAATTTATGTCGTAGCTCCCAAAAACATTTACCTCCACAAAAGTTTTCAAAAATTCTATCGCATCCGTGATTCTTTTCTCCTCCAAGCTTCCCTCGATATCGATATAAAAGACGTAGTCGTTCATTTTTATCCCGGTCGGAATAGACTCGATTTTGGTAAGATTGATATTTTTTATCCTGAAAATCGACAGAATTTCAAAAAGTATCCCCGCCCTATCCTCTAGGGGCTTAATCATCATAGAAGTCTTTTCTCCAACCTTAAAGTTTTCCGGTTTATTTTTGGATATTTCTATAAAACGAGTTATGTTTAAATCTTTGTTACTTATTTCGGTATTAATCACTTTTACACCGTAATGCAGAGCCGCTTTTTTGCTCCCGATAGCCGCTATGTTTTGATCCTGAGAAGCAAGCTCCATGGCTTTAGAAGTTGAGCTTACTTCGATTATTTCAACATCTTTTTGAGCTCGGATAAAATCGCTGCATTGCGCCAAAGGCTGAGAGTGAGACATTATTTTAGAATAATTTTTCCCGTTGGAGGCCAAAATGTTCTCTATTTTATAATCAAAAGCTCGCAAAATAACCAAAGGATATTTTCTCAAGTTCAAAAAGGTTTCTCGCACCGAACCATTGAGCATATTTTCTATCGGCACAATTCCGACAAATTTTTTATCTTCAGCCACCTCTTTAAAAACATCTCCTATATTCGAGACACACTCGATTTCGGACTCCGGATAATAATCAACGGCCAAATTATAGGAATAACTGTATTTCGGACCCAGAACAATTACTTTTTTACTCATTTTATTTCATTATTTTAATTAATTTGTCGGTTATCTTTAAAGATTTTTCCTTAAATTCGGCAAAATAAGCTTGGCTTTTTCTGAAAATATTTACAAAATCCGAATCTTTATCTTTTTCAACGGAAGAATTCAATTCCTTGACCGCCTCCAAATAAATTTTTGAAACTTCTTTGGCAAAAGGATTATATTTTTGAATATCAGCATAAAGAATCGGGTCTTGCGCCAAAATTCTTCCCACTCCGTAAAGCCTTAACTTGTAAATCGGGGTGGCGATTTTCTCCCCTTCTTTTAAATCATAATTTATCTTTGCCAAAGCCGATCCGAGAGAAAGATTTGAAAAATGAGTCAAGCACTGAATAACCGCCATATGCCGATCATGCTCTTCGGGGGTCATTTCAATTATACCCAAACCGAGCTTTTTTAAAAATTTTTTGTACCAAAGACAATATCCTCCCTCTCGACCTCGGCACAATATCATTTTTTGATGACAAAAATCGGTAGTCGGACCGAAAAGCGGGTGCCCGCCCAATACTTCGAATTCACCTTTATTTTTCAACATAACCTCCATCGGCTTGATTTTGATTGAAGTAAAATCGGTCAAAAGAGCGTCTTTTTTTAAATGGGGCAAGATTTCAGCCAAAACTTTCTCAGTTTTTCCGATCGGCACCGCCACAATAACTATATCGCCGAGTTTGGTCGCCTCTACATTGGAAATATTTGTCTCCAAATCCGAAAAAACCACCCGAATCCCCTCTTTTTCGAAAACCTTTTTGAATTTTTTTCCCATCTGACCCTTGCCGCCGATAATGGAAATTATTTCAGGCTTGATTGAATTTTTCATAAAAAATAGATTTAAACAATGTTATTATGCTAATAAATAATACTTACCTTGTCAAAGCATTTATTTTTACCGGAATAGCGCTTATTTGACACAACCCTTTTTCTTTGCTATTTTGGCTTACTAAGCTTTAATCAAAAATTCCCTCTATGGCGCTTGATACCGCAACGCAATTCAAAAAAACCGTCACTTCGGCCAAAAAAATATTAATCTTACTACCTCAAAACCCCAACAGCGATGTCATCGGGAGCGGATTGGCTTTTTATTTGTTTTTAAAAGAAAAAAATATCGAATCGGATATTGCTGTTAGCGATCCCCTTAAAAATATGGAGAAATTTGAATTTCTCCCGCGACCGGAAAAACTGGTTTCCAACATCTTGGGCGCTCGTGATTTTATTTTGTCTTTTAACACCCAATACAATAAAATAACCGGCATAAAAACTAAGGAATTTCCCAATGAAACCAGGATTTATATCACCCCCGAAAACGGCACCATCGACCCTCGGGATTTTTCTTTTATTCCGGCTGAGTTCAAATATAATCTCCTGGTTTGCATCGGCGCCCCGGACAAAGAATCTTTCGGTAAAATTTTTGAAGAAAATCCGGATATTTTTTATGAAGTGCCGATTATAAATATCGACAACCACGGAAACAATGACAATTTCGGCCAGATAAATATCGTTGATATAAAAGCCTCTTCGGTTTCTGAAATATTTTATGAACTTTTGAGTCAGACCGACCAAGAGCTAATCAAAGACTCAATCGCCAAATGTCTTTTGACCGGGATTATCGGAGCCACCAAAAGCTTCCAAAACAGTCGCACCACTCCTCAATCGCTAAAAATATCTTCCGATTTAATGAATTTGGGAGCTAACCAACAAGAAATCGTGCGGCATCTCTTTAAAACCCAACCCTTCAATACTTTAAAACTCTTAGGAAGGATTATGTCCAAATTAAAGTGGGACGAGGAGTTAAGAATGGTTTGGTCGATAGTTTCAATCGAAGACTTTGTTCAGAGTCGGACTGAGCCAAAGGATATTTCTTTTGTTCTGGAAAAAATCCAAAGTAATTATGAAGCCGGCGAGATTTTTTTGATTTTATATACTACTTCTTCCGATAAAGTTAAGGGTGTTATCAAATTTTCCGATCCGGAAAAGTTATCATCTCTGGGCAATTTTGAAAACGGGACATTAACGGGAGATTTTTTTGAATTTGAAATCGATTACGGCTCCCTGGATGAAACCGAACGTTATATTATTTCCAAACTCAAAAAAGCTTTGCAAAAATAAAAAATGTTAACAATAATAAAAAACCGATAATTTTATCGGTTTTTGTGCTATAATAAACTCGAAACATTTGATAAAATAAAAAACAAAACTATGGTTACCATCATCAGAGATCGAAGCGAAAAAAGCGATAAAAAAGATGAGCTTCTGAAAAAGACGCTTGCCGGATTTAGAAGCGAGCAAGAGGAGGAGGAAACATCCAATAAAGCTCGGGAGTTAAACTTGGCTTATGCCGATTTAAACATCTTTCCCCTCGAACATGAAACATTGAAAGTTATTTCCGAAAGAGATTCCTTAAAATTTAAAGTGGCCGTTATTAAAAAGGTGGGCAAAAAGGTGCATCTGGCCGTATCTGATCCGACCGACGAGAGCACTCTTAATTTCATAAAATATCTAGGAGAAGAAAAGGGTTGGGAATTAAATATTTATCTAGTTTCCAATTCTTCGATGCAAAAAGCCTGGAAAAAATACAAAGAAAACATTTTAATAGACACTTTGGATGTTTTTCTGATCTCCCTAACCGGCAAAGATTTGGATCATTTCGAAGAGAAATTCAAAGAACTTTTAGAGCTCAAAGAAAGACTGAGTGAGATGAGTACCAGTGAAATTTTGGAGACGGTTTTTTCGGGAGCGATAAAGATGCGTGCCAGCGATATTCATTTTGAACCCCAAAAAAAATCGGTTCGGATGAGATATCGTATCGACGGAGTTTTACAGAATATCGGAGATTTTCCTCATGAGGCTTATAAATCGATGATTTCTAGGATAAAAATGATTGGCAAAATGAAATTAAATTTACGCGATATCGCCCAAGACGGACATTTTTCCATCAGTATAGAAAAGGAAAAAGAAAAAACCGGCAAAATAGATGTCCGAGTCAGTATTATTCCCAGCAAATACGGAGAAAGTATTGTGATGAGAGTTTTAGATCAATCTTCGGTTTTGGTCGATATTGAAAATTTAGGACTCAAAGGTCTTTCCAGTGAGCAGGTCCAGATGCAAATCAATAAACCCAATGGGATGATTTTGATAACCGGTCCGACCGGAAGCGGAAAAACCACCACTCTTTATTCATTTTTAAACAAACTCAATACGCCCAATGTCAAAATAATAACTATTGAAGATCCGATTGAGTACGAAATTAAAGGAATTTCTCAGACTCAGGTCCAAAACGATCGAGGCTATTCTTTTGCCGAAGGTCTGCGCTCCATAGTTAGACAAGACCCGGATATAATTTTGGTGGGAGAGATCCGAGACAATGAAACGGCTGAGATTTCAGTCAATGCCGCTCTAACGGGACATCTGGTTTTTTCCACTTTGCATACCAACAACGCGCCGGCTTCGATTTCCCGTCTTCTGGAATTAGGAATCCGACCATCTCTAATAGCTTCCTCGGTAAATATTTTTATGGCTCAGAGATTGGTTCGTCAGCTCTGCCCGCATTGCAAAAAGAAATACAAGCCGGCCCGAGAAACAATCGACACTATCAAAAAACTCATCTCAATTATTTCTCCTAAATCTAAAATAGAAATTCCCAAAAATATCGAATATCTTTATGAAGCCACCGGTTGCGTCCACTGCAATAATCTAGGCTATCAAGGCCGAATCGGTATTTTTGAAACGCTAACCATCAACGAAAAAATGGAAAAATTGATTATCGAAATGGCCGGAGAAAGTGAAATAACCCGAGCCGCCCTGGAGGATGGGATGATAACTATGACTCAAGATGGTATCTTGAAAGTCCTAGAAGGAACCACTTCAATGGACGAGGTTTGGCGAGTCACCGGTCAAACCGCTTTTCTTAAAGATATTTATGACAATTTGATGGAACAATCTCTCTCCAGAAGTATTCATATTTCCGAAGGTCAAATGGCTCAGACCGATGCCAACTTGGATAACTTTGAAAAATTCAATCAATTCATAAATTCGGTTCAATCCCAAGATACGGCCGAGTTTATAATTTCCGCCGCTTTACTTCTTTCGGCTGGAGATATTCATATCGAACCGGAAAGTGAAAATGTAAAAATCCGTTATCGAATTGACGGAATTTTGCAAGATGCCGCCTTTATCCCGCTCAATGAATACCCCAATCTCTTGGGTGAAATAAAACTATTGTCCGGACTAAAAACCGGCATCCGCTCCGGCGTAGAAGATAGTCGTTTCAAAATATCTCTCGAAAAAAGCTACGACCACGTTACGGATACCGAGATTGATGTGCGTGTTTCGATAATTTCAGGAGGCTTCGGAGAAACCGTGGTTATGCGTCTCCTCAACAAATCCGCCACCGCTTTGGAAATCGACAAACTTGGCATCAGAAAAGAAAATTTGGATAAAATTTTAAATGAAATTTCCAAGCCCAACGGTATAATCCTAAATACCGGCCCGACCGGTAGCGGAAAATCCACCACTCTCTACAGTTTGCTCAAGGTCCTCAATAAGCCGGAAGTTAAAATAATCACCGTCGAGGATCCGATTGAATACCAATTGCCGGGAATCTTGCAAACGCAAGTCAATGAAGATGATAACTACGACTTTTCATCCGCCTTGCGAGCCCTCTTGCGTCAGAACCCCAACATTATAATGATTGGAGAGGTTCGAGATAATGAAACCGCCAAAACGGCTATTCAAGCTTCTTTGACCGGACATCTTATTCTTTCCACCTTGCACACCAATGACGCCGCTTCTTCGGTTCACCGCTTGATTAATATGGATATTGATTCCGACGAGTTGGCTATTTCAGTCAATGCTTTTATGGCCCAAAGATTGGTCCGAAAATTGTGCGATTGCAAAGAGGAAACTGAAATTCCGGCAGAAATCCGAGCGGAAATAGAAAAAACGGTCGCTTCCATCTCCCCCGCCTCCAAAATAACCGTCCCGGCAATCGGAAAAATTTACCGCCCCAAAGGTTGCGAAAAATGCAATCATATCGGCTTTAAGGGACGCACCACCGTTAGTGAAGTTTTGGTCATAGATAAAGAAATTGAGAAACTGATTTCTTTACACGCTCTCTCTTCGGAAATAAAAGAAAAAGCTATTGAAAACGGAATGATTACCATGTATCAAGACGGGGTGCTAAAGGTCTTGGAAGGAGAAACTACCCTGGAAGAGGTCAATCGAGTTGCCAAAGACGAAGGCTAAAAAATCAAAAAAAGCTCCGATTAAAATCGGAGCTTTTTTCTTTTCCATTCATTAGTCTATGGACAGTCCCAGAAGATAAATCCCCCGGGTAGAGAACGGTGTCGAGGAATGACGCAGCCGAAACCACCTCACCCATATCTGGACGAAAGCTCCCAAATTGAGGATAAAAGATAGAGACCCCCAATTGCCCACAGAATGATAAAAAGAAATTATTAAACTTAAAAGAACCTCGTCAAAATCACTGACTTTTAATCTTAGCATATCTTTATTTTTTTGTCAAGTAGTGTTACTATAGATTTATAACACATAACATAAAACATAAAAACATTAGCCATTGATTGTTCCCAAATGCTCCTTGTTTTATGCTTTATGATCCATGATCTATATGACTATTACCAACTCCACCGAACAAGAAGAAGATAAAAAAATAGACTCCACTCTGCGCCCGCAAAGCTTCAAGGAATACATCGGCCAAGAAAGAATCAAAAAAAATCTGCATATTTTGATAAGCGCCGCCAAAAAAAGAAGTGAGCCGATTGAACATATCCTGCTTTACGGTCCGGCCGGACTGGGTAAAACCACCTTGTCCAATATTATCGCCAAAGAAATGGGGGTGGGCATTAAAATAACTTCCGGACCGGCAATCGAGCGTGTCGGTGATTTGGGCTCGATTTTGACCAACCTCAATGACGGAGATGTTCTCTTTATTGACGAAATTCATCGTCTCAACAAATTAGTAGAAGAAATTCTTTATCCGGCCATGGAAGATTACAAGTTGGATATTATTGTCGGCAAAGGCCCTTCCGCTCGCACGCTACAGCTGGATTTACCCCGCTTTACTTTAATCGGAGCAACCACCCGACTGGGTTCGATTTCCAATCCTCTGCGTGACAGATTCGGAGCGATTCATAAGCTTAATTTTTACGAAGATCATGAAATTCAATCCATTATCAAGCGCTCCAGTCGAATTTTAAACATCGCTGTTGATGATGAAGGATGCAAAAATATTTCACTTTGTAGTCGCCAAACCCCCCGAGTAGCCAATCGGATTCTAAAAAGGGTCCGGGATTTTGCTCAAATGGAAAATATGGATATAATAAATACAGAGATCGCTCAAAAAGCGCTGGAAATGATCGATGTGGATGAATTGGGACTTGAGCCGGCCGACAGAGAGATTATCCGAGTAATTATCGAGAATTTTAAAGGCGGTCCGGTAGGCGTCCAAACTATTGCCGCCGCCACCCACGAAGAAGTTCAAACTATCGAAGATGTTTACGAACCCTTTCTGATCCAATCCGGGCTTTTGGCTCGCACCCCTCGCGGCAGAATTGTTACCGAAAAAGGCTACAAACACCTAGGTTATTAAATTTTTTAAAAATAAAAATATGACGCAAGTCTTTGTTCTTTTCTACCTGTTTTTTTTACTGGGCGTTTTTATTACGGGAACCTTTATAATTTATCACATCCTCAAATACTCCATAAACAAAAACTCCTCTACTCTGATGTTGATTATTTTTATCTCGGGATTAATAGTTTTGGTGCTGATAAACTTTTTTGCTTTTTCTTCCATTGATTTGGAAAATGTTCTTGATTTCGGACTGGGAATGGGCACCTACAATCAATCTTTTTAAATAAAAAATATGCAAAATTTTGAAAAATTTCATTTTCGCGGCCAGCATCACGGAGAAAAAATAATAAAAATAATCCGTCGCCATTGGTTCAATATCGCTCAACAATACTTTATCGTAGTGGGCATGATTCTTTTAATATTCATCTCTTTGGAAATAATTCCGCTTTATCTGGCAGACCGAGAAAACACTTCGATTTTTTTCTTTGTTCAAAGTTTTTTGGCGGTTATTCTGTGGCTGTATTCTTTTATTATCTGGATAGATTTTTATTTCGATGTTTGGATTATCACCAACCAGAGAATTGTCAATATCGAGCAAAAAGCTCTTTTTATGAGGACTGTCAGCGAATTGAAGTTCGAAAAAATTCAAGATGTGGCCACCGATATCAAGGGCTTGATTCCAACCGTCCTCAATTTCGGCGATGTTTATGTTCAAACCGCCGCCAATACCGAAAGATTTCTTTTTCATAAAGTTCCCGATCCGCAAAGGATAAAGGGTTTGATTATGAATATGCAAGCTATGAGCGCCAAGCGCGACGAAGCCGAAACTATCCACCGGATTTCGCCGCTTTTAAGGAAAAACTAAAAAATCAGAGGCTCAACTTCCATCACGGAAATTGAGTCTCTTTTTTTTATAAAATTATCCAAAACCGACAGTGTCGCTAAAAAATTTTAATCAATTTTCCATTTCCAATTCCAATCCTGAAACAAAGTTCTTCCAATCATTTTCTCTTATTTTTCTAAAGAAACTCTCATAATCATCGGGGCCAATCATCCAAAGATGAGTTACTCCGCAGCATGCTGATGGAGTATCTGGTGCCTGCATCAAATACCTTCAAATCATCTTGTTTTTGCCGAATAGTGTTTTTTATAATTTCCTTCTTGGCTTTTTACCTAATTTTGAATTGTTTCCGCTCCGACATAGAGACCTGCCGTAAAAAAACAGAACTTCTAAAAAAATCCCCAACAAAAAACACCCTTATTTTTTGGGTGTTTTTATGATATTTTTCCTTCAAAAGCTCACTGATACACTATCTTCGACTTTAGCCTCGTTGCCGTTGTCATCTATCACTTTGGCTTCTATTTTAAAGTTGGAATTATTTTTATCCGCCGGCACTTCGTAGGTCACACTCGAAGAACTGCTCCCGCTGGAATTAACTTCTTCTCCTTCCACATAAATCTTAACATTTTCTACCCCAAAAGGAGCATCGGCTTTGACTTCGATTTTTATTTTATTGCCACTTTTACTTGTACTCATTGTAATTTTGGGCATATATTTTTCAAAATCGCCCTCATCACAATCCCCTTCCACATCATCATCCGAAATAAATTTTTTGTCTTTGTTCTTTTTGTGCCATTTTTCCACGCCCTCTTCCCATCTTTCAAACTGGGGGTCTTTTTCGGGTTTTTCGGGTCTGTCTCCTTGCGGGTTTTCTTTGTCTACATACCATAAAATATTATGAGTCTGAGCGATTACTCGCTCTTTTACTTCATCATCCGGACAATACTTATTGGCTTTGCACCATTTATCGTCCTTGCCCGGAATTTCGCAAACTTCCACTTTTTTATCGGTATCCAGCTTGCCAATCAAGATATCTTTTTTAATATCTTTCATCGCTTCCTCGCTGTCGTATTTGGGAAATTCCTCTTTACTATAATTGACCAAGACCTGATCCAAAAAACTCCTCCAAATCGGCGCCGCCACATTTACTCCGTCCGCTCCGACTTTCATCGGGGTATTGTCATTATTGCCCGCCCAAACACCTACCGCGATCCCCGGAGTATAACCCATCGTCCAACCGTCTCGAAATTCGTTGGTGGTTCCGGTCTTGGCGGCCACTTGTCGATCATCAAAACGCAACGGACTATTTTCACCGAAAACCGAAGCTCGGTTTTTGTTGTCGGAAATAACAGAATCCAACATTGCCACATATTCTTCTTTTACCACCTGATCGCCTTTCTTGTCCTTAAATTCTTCGATTATTTCACCTTCTTTATCCTCAATTCTCAGAATTGCGGTTTTGGTTTGTTTTTTACCGTTATTAGCTAAAGTGGCATAAGCATTGGTATGATCGAGAAGTTGAACCTCTCCTCCGCCTAAAACCAAAGACAAGCCGTATCTGTCAGGATCATTTAACCCGACAATTCCCAGATTCTTAGCCATTGTTGTGCTGTCTTTTACTCCGGCCAAATAGAGCGTTTTTACCGCCGGAACATTTAAAGACATTCCCAAAGCATCCTTCATCTTAATCGGACCGCGAAATTGCCCGTCATAATTTTGCGGAATATAATCATCATCACTTCCTTTATTGAAGTCTGTTTCCACATCAAAAAGAATAGTGTCCGGGAAATAACCTTTAGTAAAAGCGGTCAGGTAAACAAACGGTTTAAAAGAGGATCCGGGCTGACGATCTCTAACGGCCACATTTACCTGTCCTTCAAACTTACAATTTTTTCCCACTGTACATCCCTCCGGAAAAGGTTTTTCAAAATAATCCTTGGAGCCGACCATAGCCAGGATTTGGCCGGTCTTGGGATCAATCGCTACCAGAGCCGCATTGCCGGCGTTCCATCTCTCTTGGTTTTTTTCCACTCCTTCTTTCACCGCTTTTTCCGCAATTTGTTGCTTATCCCAATCCAAAGTAGTATATATTTTCATTCCTCCTTTTTCCATCTCCTCCGCTCCGTATTTACTATCCAAATATTCTTTAACATACATCAAAAAATGAGGAGCTTTGATATTTTCCCTTTTCAACACAATCTTTCCCAAAACATCTTCGGTTTTATATTTTTCCGCTTCCTCTTGACTGATATAGCCCAAATTAGCCATTTTATCCAAAACCGCCTCCTGGTTGTATTTTAATCTGTCTGTATGAGATCCGTAAGGAGAAAAAAACGAAGTCGCTCTCGGCAAAACCGCCAACAAAGCCGCTTCGTCAAAACTCAAATCTTTGGCCGGCTTGGCAAAAAAAGTTTGAGCCGCCGATTCAATTCCGTAAGCGTTGGAACCGTAAGGGATTTCGTTCAGATACATTCTTAAAATTTCATCCTTACTGAATTTTTGCTCGATTTCCAGAGATAAGATAACTTCCTTAATTTTTCGAGTTATCGTCTTTTCTGAAGTCAAAATCGAATTTTTAACAAATTGTTGAGTTATGGTTGAACCTCCCTGAGCCGCTCCCCTATGCAAAACATCTTTTAAGGCCGCTCTAATAATAGAAGAAAATTTTATCCCGTAATGAGAATAGAAATCTTGATCTTCGGAAGCGATTGTTGCCCAGCGAATGCTTTGGGGCATATCCTCAAATGGAATCAAGGTTCTTCGCTCCTCTCCGTGAATTTCATAAAGAATATGATTTCCGGTTCGATCATAAATCTTGGTCGATTCGGCTACTACTCTTTTATTTACCTTATTGGGATCAGGCAGGTCTTTAATAAAATAAGCAAAAACGCCGATAACTATCAAAATCATCGTTAAAAAACCGAAAAAAGCCACCCATAATAAGGCTTTCCACCAAACTATCTTACCCTCTTTGTTTTTTATTCTTTTTGCGACAAATGTTTTCATTAAAATAGAGAAATAAACAATTAAAATTGCTTCCGGGCTTTTTAAGGCCATAAACCGAAAAACATATTTATTCTATTTTATCAAACTTTTTACAATTTAAGCAATGGTAAAGATTTAGAATATTTTGAAAAATAATAACATTTTGAAAAATTATTCCAAAATACCAATGAATTCCTTCAAGTTTTTTTCCTTAATTTCCTCATCACCAACAATATGAAGCAGATCAAATCCCGGAGTAGTATTCATTTCAATAAGAATTGGCTGCCCATTGTTATTAAAAACAAAATCTAATGAATAATTAGCCTCCGGAAAAACACTTAACTTTTCTATTATTTGATCAGCCATTTCTAAAACACTATCAGGAATCTTATCGACAGGAACCAAAGTGGCCGAAGCGCCCTGATGAAAATTGGTAAAAAGTGACCCTTTCTTAGCTATTCTAGAAAGTGCGTAAATAATTTTATGATTAATATAAATAATCCGCAAATCAGAAACTTCATCTTTATCTGAAAATCCAGGTATTCCTTTTTCACTCTTAACAAATTCCTGAACAAAAACAGGGTATTTCAATTTATTGCCCTCAATATTTTCTTTTTCATCGATAACTATCCCAAAACCACCTGAGCCATATAATGGCTTAACGACTATTTTGTTCGTTTTTATCTTATCCAAAGCATCATCAAACTCTTTTTTATTTGTGGCCAAAAGTGAGACAGGCATAAATTCCTTAAGAATTAAATATTGAGTGAGTTTGCTATTCATTGCTATGCGGAAAAGAGGATGATTAAATATTTTTACTCCCGTCTTAGCAATTGCGCTCATTTTCATATCAAAAAGCTCACAATCCCGACTTCCGCTTACCTTATCAAAAATCATGTTCGGTTCAATTGGTTCTGTAATCTTTTTCCATTCTCCATCACGAAAAGCCCAAGCTTTTTTAAAAACATTTTTTTCTGCATCATACCACTTGAAACTTGCCCTGTAAGCATTAATACCGTGTTTTAAGGCTCTTTGCTGAAAATCCTCAAAAGCTTTTCGAGAAAATTCTGAACCCCGCAAAGGTTTATCTTCATCCCAGTCATCTCCGTAATAAATTGTCACTATATTTTTTCCTTTTTTTTTCATATTTTGTAGTTTAAAAAATTTTAACTGCTGCCAATTATTTCATCTGATTTCCTTAATAAATTAAATATTATTTTTTCAGCAACATTAATTCCAGTAGCTTTTTCAAAACCCTTAAATTGTGAAGATGTATTGATTTCTATCGCCAAAAAATTATTACCTTTTTTTATAAAATCAATTCCGGCATAAAAAATATCCCCTTCTTTTATAATTTTTTTTGCCATATCCTCCATCCTTTCATCAATTTCGATTATTTCTGCCTTTCCACCCAATGATATATTAGCTTTAAATCCTCCATTTTGTGAAGTTCTCCTTATTGCACCTAATATTTTACCATTTAAACATAATATCCTGTAATCAGATCCGGCAGATTCTTTTATGAACTCTTGAAAAAGAAAAGCACTCGCCTTAAAGGGAATCCATATTTTAGTTTTAACAGAATTGTCCATAAAAGAAATTGCCTCTATAACATTATTAACTAACTCAACATTTTTTCCCATTGAACCTCTACAACTCTTTATAATACAAGGAAAACCACCCAAATGTTCCTCTACTATTTTTCCTAACTGTTCTTCTTTAAAGCTATTAATCAAAACTGTTTTTGGAGTTTTTACACCTATTCTATCAAAGAAAACACTGGCTTGATATTTATTAGAAATATCAATCGCATTATTATTGGGCCAGATTACTAATTCCTTTTTATACTTTTCGTTAAGATATCTTATTAAATAATGATTGATTGTGGGATTAGCGATAAACCAAACAATATCACCCTTATTAAAAGTGATTTTTTTATTATTAATAAAAACGCCTTCATTTGTTACAGTTACATCCTGAGAGTTAAATGCACAAAAATCCAAATTAATCGCCTCAGCCTCCTCTTCAAATCTTTTTAATCGCTTACTTTTTGGATCAATAGTAAAAAAAACTAGCTTTCTCGCCACTTTTTCCATATTAATTTTTTAAAACTATGAATTAATCATCAAATACAAGACATTTCTATGCTCAGAACCTAAAAAACTGATTGGAGACACTTTTTTTCCACTATTAAATTTGTCTACTAAAAAATTATTTATATCAGATAAAGACTGATTAGCTTCTTCTTTGATCATCTTTTCAATCTCAACATCGACTTTCAACATTCTTCCACAAACAATTAATTCTAATTTAACATCCAGTGTAAGATTAAAATAATTTTTCTTAACTATTTTTTCTGCTATTTTCAAAATTTCCAAAAAAACCTCCCTATCTTCTTTTATGGATTTTGCATAAAAACCAGAAGCTCCAATAATTAAGTGCGTTAAAAGATATACCTTATTTCTTATTTCTTCAATATCAGTAATTTTTTCTTCTAAAATATTTTCTTTTATAAGATTAAATATATCTTTTATGTTTACTTTTGTTTCTTTTTCGCCCTCAAAATACTCTTCAAGAAAAAACAAATAATTTGAAGCAAAAGTTGATAATTTTACAAAATCATTCTTATTCTCTATTAACATTTTTCTCATTTCAATCAAATCCTCGTCTTTTACAAAGTCTTTTATAATAAATCTCAAATCCTTGCCAAAAATATTCTTACTCATCATATTGCGAAACAATATTTCATTGTAAGCCCCTAAATAAGGAAATTTATCAATTGATTCTTTTCTAACTTTTTTATTATTATAAACTCTTTTTTTATAACTTTCTTTATTTTTTAGTATTCTTTCAACAATCTTCCTAAACTCTTCATCGCTATTACCAAAGTTTTCCTCTTTTAGCTTATCTAATTCTTTTAGATACTTATTATCTTTTGTCCATAAAAACATCCTAGAAGCAAAATGAAATTTTTTACCAGCCAATTTATTAAAATGTTTCTTATAACAGTCGTTTACTAATTCAGGCGTTTTCTTACCCTCCTCGTTGGAAAATTCTTTACAATACATCAATAATTCTCTAGCCACATTAATTCCAGTACTTTTTTGAAATCCCTCCCACTGGGGAACAGTATTTAATTCTAAAAAGAATAATTCATTACTATCAGAATCTCTAATAATATCCACCCCACAGAATCCTAAATTAAAAACTGCAGCCACCTGAGAGGCAATTTGAAATAACTCCGATTTCAACTTTTCATCTTCTACAGCCACAGCTTGTCCACCCATTGATACATTGTTTACAAAAGATCCTTCTTTTCCAATTCTCTTAATTGCACCGATAGGTCTCCCTCCAATAACTAAGACCCTATAATCACCATCATTTTTTATAAAATTCTGAAAAATATTCTTTTTTATCTCCTCTTCATTATCAAACTTATTTAAATCCTCTATGTCAGACACCAATTCAACCCCAAAACCTTTAGATCCCAAATTTGGTTTCTTTATAAATGGGATTTTTAACAATCCCTCATTAATAGCTTTCCTTAACTCCTCGACAGAGTTAAAAGTAAAAGTTGGAATTGTATTTATTTTTTTTGTTGATTCCTTTAAATATTTCTGTTGAAATTGCTTAAAAACAACTCCGGGAAAATCCGCAATACTCCTATTAATAACTTTTTTTCCACTTTTTATCAAAAGACTTAAAAAAATTGCTCTCCCCGATCTTGGTTCCAGTGAGCTTGATCTCCACAAAATTATATCACCCAATGATTTAAAAATTTCTTGATTGTTCAAGTTTTTTACATCAATCTTTTCTAGATCAATTCCCATTTTCTCAGCTTCTTTTAATATCTGATCATCATTCCATGTGCTTGTTTTCGATATATATGATATTTTCATAACCCATTTATACTCCATTTATTTACATCGATCAAAAATCTTCCCAAATCTCTTTTTCCAACAATAATCGGATATTTAAGATGCGATCTTTCTATTATTGTAGCTTTGGAGCTTATTATTCTTTTGTCTATAACTATCTTAATCTTTACCATTGGACGATAGGTGGTTCCGTGAGATGAGTGAATTATGGCTGTATCCGCCATATCCGGAACATCACCAAAAATAGCCTCCCTTTCTTTTACTTTTAAATTTTTTATTTTTTCATAATCAATATTTAAATCGTCCCAAGCCTTAATTAATTTTTCAAATCCCAATTGCATAGCCAGTTCTTTATCGATAGAGGTCAATCCGGCCCCGGTATCGATTTTCGCTTCAACCTCGGCAGTTTTTTCTTTCTTTCCGAACAATTTAACCTTCTCGATAACTCCGATTATCCTCCTACCGGAAATATCTTCCAACTCTTCTTCGATTTCCCCTCCAAACAAATCCATTCCCACATTCACCCCTCTTTTAATAGTCTTTATTTTTAATCCCGAGACTCGCTCCATTCTTTCTTGTAGTCCGGCCTGATTAGCCACTTGAATAGAAAGTCCGGCTCGCGCGTTAACCTCCAAAAAAACCGGTCCCCTTTCCTTATCAATCGCCACATCGGCACCGAGAAAGCCTAACCCTGAAATTTCTTGAGTTTTAACCGCCAATTCCAAAATTTCTCGCCAATAAGGGATTTTTAAACCGGAAACGCTTAAGCGAGAATTGGGAATAGTATCGATTATTTTTGATTTTTTACCCCAAACGGCGGTAGTGGTTACCCCGCTGGCCAAATCGATTCCTACCCCCACCGCACCTTGTTGCAAATTAGCCTTACCTCCGGACTCCCGAGTAGGTAAACGCAACATTGCCATCACCGGTACTTTATTATAAACAATCACTCTAATATCCGGAATTCCCTTAAAAGCATAAGGCTTGAAAAGTTTAAGAAGCTTCAAGCGTTCTTCAAAAAAGGCCGTATCCGGAACCCCCGAAAGAGAAAAACTTCCCTCCAAAATATTTCTAATATGACTTTTGAAATCTTCAATGGTTATAATCGAACCATCCGCCTTTATCCAAGCATCAGGTCGGTTTTTCTTTTTTCCATAAACCACAATAATTCCCTCACCCCCCAGACCTTTATTGGGTTTTAACGCAAAGCTGTCCGGAAGTAAATTCCAGTTAAAGTTTTCCAATTCTTCATAATTTTTTATTCTGAAAATAAGACTTGGTACCGGAATACCTCCTTTTTTTAATACTTTTTTACTCAAAAGCTTATCATCGGCTATCCTTATGGCTTTTTTGGGATTATTGGGACGAATAAAACGGAGATTCCTGGCATTCATCCCCAAAATTTTATTTCTGTTTCTTATTATTCTCCACATAAATGATATTTTTTACTTATTTTTTTCTTTAAAAAACCTAAAATAAAAAAACTATCTCTATTCCAAGTAAATATCTAAAAATCTAAAATCAAACTTTCTTTAAAATATCCCTAAACCTCCAATACTCAGTCAATCTCAAACCGGTCCATTTACCCAAGAAAATATTAAAAGGAATGGTCAATAAAACCACCCATGGATATTCCAAAATTATCACTGTCAAAAGTCTGGAGCTTACAATCGCATAAACCACCAAAGACATAAAAAGTGTTTCGGTGGCCAAGATAAAAGCCGTTTTGTTACCTTTCTCTATCTGAGCCGCCACAAACTTTTCCACAATCGTGATCATTATCAAAAGCGGAAAAATAGAAACCGAAGCCAATCCGGTCCTTTGGAAATATCCTCCGCCCACTAAAATAAACAAGATCACAAAAGCCACCACACTCAAAGTTATCGCCACTCGAGGCAAATAAAGCATTCTTAATTTTTTAAGCGCATAACGAGTTCCCATTCCAACCAAAATAACGCTAACAAAAATAGCAATGCCGTATTTTATGCCCTTGGAGCCGGCTTCTTCCGCCATGGCCAAAAAAGCAAAGGTAATAATTGAAGGAGTATAAATACCGAAAGCCTTGATTCCGACCACTTGCCTGAAAAAAGCAATTAATGTTGCCACGATCGGCAACATAAGAATCAATAAAATACTTTCTTGAGGCACTCCTTGCGCCACAAAATAACTAACCAAATCACTCG
Organism: Candidatus Moraniibacteriota bacterium; assembly: GCA_036584565.1. Lineage (GTDB taxonomy): Bacteria > Patescibacteriota > Minisyncoccia > Moranbacterales > UBA9337 > UBA9337. The sequence goes on along the minus strand of JAZHDF010000045.1, from coordinate 2,044 downwards.
TATACATAATTTTTAAATTATTACAGTTTATTTTGATATTTTAATTATATCACCAAACAAAGACTTTTTACAGTAAATTATTTTCGAGAAAAAGTCAAGCTAATGAGGGAAAGTAATCAGTCATCCGTCAATAGTCATCAATCATCAAAATTAAAACCACTAACCAATATTTATGTTTCTTTTCCTGCCAGCTTTGTAAACCTTAAAATTAAATAAATTCCTACGTATTCTTTCACACTTTACGGATAAATCAACTCGAAAAGAGCGTTAAGAAACTTTGTCATGGAGCGAAGCGGAATACAAAGTTTTAGCGATGAGAGTTAGATTTATTTATATTTTAGTAGTACGTGTGGCAGTTTTTGTAACTTTTTGCTGTTAAAAAGTTAGTAAAAAAATTCATAAACCTAATAGACTCTAAAGAATTTTTATATCAAAACACCCTCCTTAGCTATGCTAAAATTTCTGCTTTGTAAATGGCAAATCCCCAGAGCAATCGCATCCGCCGTATCGTCGGGCTTGGGAATTTCCTTGAGTTTTAAAATATTTTTTACCATTTGTTGCACCTGTTTTTTATCCGCTCGCCCATACCCGGTTACCGCCTGCTTGACTTGCAAAGGAGTGTATTCAAAAACTTTTATTCCCGCCTTGGCCATAGTTAAAATTATCCCGCCCCTGGATTGACCTACTTTTATAATAGTTTTTTGATTTTTAAAGAAAAACAGATCCTCCACCACGCCCTCTTCCGGTTTGTATTTTTCAATAATCGCTTCAATATCTTCGGCCACTTCAATCAGTCTTTCGGCGGTGGATTTTTTTGGAGATGTGCTAATATGACCATATGCAGTTGCTTTAATCTCTTTGTTTTTTTCCTCAAGAATCGCCCACCCGGTCGTTGCCGTCCCGGGATCAATACTTAAAATTTTCATAAAAATTATTTTAGATTATCATAAATCTCCACCACATCATCGTTTTCATCCAGTTTTTCTAGCAGATTTTCATATTTCTCCCTTTCTGCTTCGGAAATCTCTTTTTTTTGTGTCGCCACAAATGTCGGCTGAGCATTCAATATTTGAAAGTTCTCTTTTTCTAAATTCTCTTTGGCTATTTTTAAGTCAGATAACTTAACATAAACCCGGACTGTGTCACTCTCTATTTCAAAATCCTCTGCTCCGCTTTCGATAATTTTCATCTCTACATCATCTTTATCCAATCCTTTTGTGTTTGCTTCTATTTCTCCAACCTGATTAAACATATAACTAATCGCTCCGGCGGTTACTATCTTTCCTCCGTTTTTGGCCAAAATATTGCGCACTTCACCAAAGGTTCTGTTTTTATTATCTGTTGCCACTTTGATTAGCATGGCTTCTTGGGAGGGACCATAGGCCTCATAAATCACTTCTTCGATAATATTTCCATCCTTAAGCTCTCCTGTTCCTCTTTTAATTGCTCGCTCAATATTATCTTTGGGCATATTTTCACTCCGAGCTTTATCTACCACCATTTTTAATTTAAAATTGGAACTCAGATCTCCGCCCCCTTCACGCGCGGCCACACTTATCATTCTGGCAATTTTGGTAAAAACATTGGCCCTTTTGGCGTCATTAATTCCCTTCTTGTGCTTTATACTCGACCATTTGCTATGTCCTGACATAAATTTAGTTCTTATTTCTTAGTTAACAACTTATTTGCCGGTAGGGCAAGATTCACTTTACATAAACTCTTCTTTTAGATTCTAACACCGCAAAAAAAGAAATTCAAGAAATATGAATTATTGAATAATCCGCCCACTATTCCACGCGATTTCAAAAATCTTTTTAATTGTTTCCGCAAGATCCTCATCTTCAACCACAAATCCGAATTCTTTGTTATTATTCACTATAATTGTTTTGTTTCCATGCGTTCCTATAGTAGTTTTTAGATCAAAAATTTCTTTAGGAAAGACTCTGGTCTCTCGATTTTCTTTTACATCATTTTTTTGGGAATCCAAAACCGCATTGGACATTCCCGCCAGAGCCCTGAAGTGAACTTTTTCCCTAAGCCTTTT
>JAZHDF010000044.1:0-4743 GCA_036584565.1 Candidatus Moraniibacteriota bacterium | reverse complement strand
TATATTTCATGGTCTTTTTTAACAGTATAGCATAAATTTGCTATACAAGACCCATGTTTTATTCAAATGGTGAGGATAATAGTAACTTCTCATTTCATGATAATTACATGGAATTTACAGATACTGGTAGAATGATGGTAATTAATTCTCCTGCTTCAATTTCTGATTTTTCAAACTTAGAGAATAATAAATATTATGCATTAAATAGTATGACGTTTCGGGAAGCAGGTAATACCTATGATCAAAATGGTTGGCAGTCTAATTTTGAACCAACAGCAAATTTTAACAAAAGATTGATGACGGATGACGATAGAACAGTGGAAAAATATATGAATTCAATTGGAGAATCTGGTACGCTGAATAATTTTATAGATTTTGCATTAGCTCAAGATAGATATGATTGGGATACAAGAATATGGGCCTCTGTAATTAATGATTATATCAGGTTCGGATTCGATATGTCAGAATATACACTTGTTGAAGATACAACCGCACCCAGTAATCCAATCGGTTTGAGTATTTTATAATCTTATTATGCAAAAACAAAAAATAAAAATTTATTTCTGGTTTCTCTTCGGAATTTTTTTAATTTTACCAAATAATTCTCAAGCTGCTGACATCGAAGCCTCTGCTAGTCGTACCAGCGGAGTAGCTCCTCTGGCAGTTCACTTCAATGCTGATCTTACTGCCAGCTCTGAAACAGAAAGAAGTTTTCATGATTTGGATTATTCTTGGGATTTTGGAGATGGGGGTAGCGGGGTATGGGGAACAGATGGGAAATCAAAAAATAGTGATAAGGGTCCGGTTGGATTTCATGTTTATGATAATCCTGGTTCTTATGCGGTAACTCTGACAGTAAGAAATGAATCTGGGATTATAGATACTGATTCCTGGATAATAAATGTTACTGATCCAGATATTTATTATTCAGGAGTAAATACAACTTGTATTAGTAATGACATTGATTTTACGGGATGCCCTAGTGGATCGTCACGAATTATAATGAGCAGTTTAAATAGTATAGCTTCTTATGTAGGCTCCGGGAAAAGAGTTTTGTTAAAAAGAGGTTCTTCGTTTACCGCAGACTCTCCTTTATCCTTGGGAGCATCGACCACTTTTCACCTTGGAGCCTTCGGGACATGCTCCGCACCTGATCCACAAGGAATATGTAGTAATGCTCCTATTATTACGCACTCTGGAATAGATCATTTTATTGATTTAGGAGGCAAAGTTGATTGGAGGATTACGGATCTTTCGCTTATTGGTAGCAAAACAACTCCTGGGCTTTTCTCTGGAACAATAAACCTCAGACAAATGTTTTTTTATAGATTAGCAACAGAAGGTTTTATGACTCCTATGGGTTGGACTCACTGGAGAAATAGTGACAGTGATCGGTTTGAAGAAAATGCAGTAGTGGGGTGTAAATTTCAAAACTTTGGAGATACTGGAACCTACATAGGCTCTAACCGATTAGCCTTTGTTGGTAATAATATTCATAATTCTGACATAACTCATGTTGTCAGGATATGGTTAGCGCATATTGGAGTTATTAGCCACAACATTGTTTCTGGATCTAGTTTGACGAATATGAATGGTCGCCATGCACTTAAATTACATGGTCCTATGCCAGTTAAAACAGTATCAACTTTGGGGGTGTGTGTATCTGCCGCCCAGGAAATGACTGTATCTGATGCGCTGGATGAATCAGACTGCACGCAGGGTGGTGGGAGTACTTATAATAAATGTAAGTGCATTGATGTTGGTGGTGTATGGGATGATTACAATGATGGCGGGCAACCATATGTTGGAACATTTAATCAAACAGGAGGGCCGGGGCTTCTATATCTTACGAAATGGGTTGTTATTTCTAATAATATATTCGGATCTTCTGGTCCATGGCCAGTTTCCATTGGTCCACAGAATGGAGCTTTGTCAGAAAATTTAAGTGATATTGTTTTTGAAAAAAATAAGGTTATAGCTCAGTATGGTGAAACAAGTCCTGTTAAAGTGTCAATATCTGTTGGACTTGAGGGTCAATATATTACAGCTAGAAATAATATAATTGATGGAACTGGTGGAGATACAAGTTTTTATGGTATTCAGGTATGGAGGCGCGGAGTAGAATGGGAGCCTGTAGGTAATAGTATTTATAATAACACGATATACAGTAAAACATCACATACGGTAAGAGCATATGGTGTTAATATCGCAAGCTCTGCGTTAAACACCGTTGTTAAAAATAATCTTTCTTCATTTCCTGACACTATTGTCGAAAAATTATCTGTAAAAGATGATTCTGGTGTTTCGATAATAAGCAACAACATCTTAACTGATACCCCATATTTTATTGATCCGGATAATGTTAATCCCTTAAGTAGAAATTTCTCCCTAACCCCAAACTCAATCGAAGCAATCAACCAGGGCTACACAGTTCCATTTTTAGATGACTTCTCCGGAAACCCAAGAATAGCTCCTTATGATATCGGAGCTTTTGAATATATTGAGAGTTTACCTGAATCTCCTAATTCCCCAACGGGTTTAAGTATAATCTAAAAAACAAACATGAAAAACAAATCCTAGATGGATTTGTTTTTTTATCTTATGATATAATATAAATAATCATAAACTTCAAATAAAAAACCAAAATGAATCAAAAAATAATTTTAAAAACTTTGATTTTAATATTATTTTTGTTGCCAGTTTCTTCTAAAGCAGTGGTGATTTTTGAGGATGATTTTGAGTCAGGAAATTTAGCTCATGTTGATTCAACTAGTGGAGCTACCTGGATGGGTTCTAATTATGGTTTAGAGGATTTAGTGGAGATAACTACAGAGAATAGTCATTCTGGTTTATATTCTTTAAAATTCCTTTTTGCTGGAAACTCAAATATGGCAGATGATGCTTGGGCTGAAGAGAGATTTACTTTTGGGGCTCCTGTTAATGAGGTGCATATAAGATTTTATATTTATTTTTCAGAAAACTATATTATTAGAGATGACCCTAATGGCGCAGATAATACAAAGCTAGGTGTATTTTGGGGCGAAGCATATAGTGATCCAGTGACGATGGCTATTGAATATGAAGTTGATATGAAACCACGCTTTAAAACCAAAGTAGCTGGTTATCCAAATCAACCAGTATGTTCAGGGAATACTGGTTTTGTTTCTAATCCGCTTATTTCTGGTACAATGACAAGTATTTTAGATATGAAGGGACAATGGACAGCCGTCGAGTATAGATTGAAAACGGATACTGGTTTGGGTGATGGAGCTTTTCAAATGTGGATAAACGGCAATCTGGAGGTCGATGCGCAAAACATTAGTTGGGTAGGAGCTCCTTGTTCTCCGGGGTATCTTTTAAATGGTTATTTAATGGGATGGTCAAATTCTGGATTTAATGAAGATACCTCAGTATACATTGATGATATTGTTTTTTCTGATAATTATATAGGCCCGATTGATTCGGGAGAATCCCCTAGTTCTCCAACTGGCCTTAATATAATCTAAAAAACAAACATTAAAAACAAAACCCAAAAGGATTTGTTTTTTTTCTTATGATATAATATAAATAATCATAAACTTTAAATAAAAAACTAAAATGAATTCAAAAATAATCTTAAAAACTTTAATTCTAATATTATTTATTTTCTTTTTTAAAACCACTCAGGCCGCCGACATAGACGCTTCCGCTAGTCGTACCAGCGGAGTAGCTCCTTTAGCAATTCACTTTAATGCTGATCTTACTGCCAGCTCGGAAACAGAAAGAAGTTTTCATGATTATGAATATAGCTGGAACTTTGATGATCCAACTAGTGGAAATTGGGGAACTAGCGGAAAATCCAAAAATACTGACAAAGGACCAGTAGCCGCTCATATTTATGAAACTCCTGGAACTTATATAGCTACTCTTACAGTTAAAGATCAAACTGGCACAATTATAGATTCAGAAAATTTTACTATTACCGTAGATGACCCGGAGATAGTTTTTGCCGGAACAAAAACTACTTGTATCAGTACTGGAACTGATTTTGCCGGATGTCCAATTGGGGCAACTCAGGTGGTTACAAGTAATTTAGATGGCATTGCCTCATACATAGGATCAGAAAGAAGAATTCTCTTGCAGAGGGGTGGGTCATTTATTGCCTCAACCCCTTTGTCTTTAGGTGATTCAACTACTTTTCATCTAGGAGCTTTTGGTAATTGTTTTTCTCCCGATTTTCAAGGTATCTGCGATAATGCTCCGCACATAACTTTTTCAACTGGAACTAATGTTTTTATTGATCTTGCAAACAAAAATGATTGGAGAATTACAGATTTACATTTATCTGGGGAAAAATCTGGGGGTGGGATCGTCGGAGGGGCAATAAACATCAGAAGGTTTTTGTTTTTTAAAAATTATAGCGAAGGATTTAATACTGCCGTTGGTTGGTCTCACTGGCGCCTAAGTGATGATTCAAAAGTTGAGGAAAATTCAGTGGTTGATAATAAAATGCAAAATATGGGAAGCACGGGAATTTTTATTGGTGCTGATCGTTTATCTTTTTTGGGAAATAGTGTGCATAATTCAGATACTACACACGTTGTTCGAGTTTGGTGGGCTCATCTTGGAGTTATAAGTCATAATCAGATTTCAGGTTCAAGTCTCAATAATACAAGTGGAAGAGCGGCATTAAAATTGCACGGTCCCTTGACCGGCAGTTATTCTTGGGGGGCATGTTGGCCATATGAGGGTCAAGGATTTATA
>JAZHDF010000043.1:0-22891 GCA_036584565.1 Candidatus Moraniibacteriota bacterium | reverse complement strand
AAATACCAAATTTAATATTATTATGGAGGTGTTGAATATTCTCAGGGAAAGATTTAATGCCTTTGAAAAAAGATTGGAATCTATGAATAGCAGAAAGGATAAAATAAAGAGTTTGAGAAAACAAAAAGCAGAGAATATGATTTTGAATCCGGAAAGTGGCTGGCAATAAAAAACAAAAAATGAACAGTTTATTATTTTGTTAATGAAACAAAAAATAAAAAACATATTTAAAAAGTCATCCAAAAAGACCTTGGGTAAGTTGGGGTTGTTTTTGGTTTTTGGGATGATTATTATGGGCGTGAATTTTTGTTTAGGAGCTGACGGTCAAACTAAGCTTCCTTGGTATTATTTCTCTACCCCTGAAAGTGAAGGCGGAGAAATGATGCTAGAAGCTGAGCAAAATGGTGGTGTTGAGGAGGTTGCTAAAGACTTAGCGCTTGCTGTAGCTGCAAAACCATTTAAGATAGCGCTAAATGGAGTAGGCGATATTTTGGCATATCTTATTATCCATGTTGCCGGTCCAATATTGGATGCGGTTTTAAACCAAGGTTTTGTGAGTAATTTTTTAAATTTGGAAGCAATTTATAAGGGTTGGGTTATTGTTAGAGATTTACTCAATATGTTTTTTATGATGCTTTTGCTATTTTCGGCTTTTGCGACTATTTTTCAGGTAGAGAAATATCATCTCAGGAAAGTTATCATAATGCTTATTGTAATGGCGCTTTTGGTTAATTTTAGTTTTCCGATTACGCTTTTTGTAATAGATTTTTCCAATTCAGCAATGTATTTTTTAATAGAGACTACTTTTAGTTCAGGACTTAGTAAATCCGTCAAGTTAGTGGATGTTACTAATTTTGGAGAAGCTTTAAAAAATTCTTACGGTATAAGTAGCGACATGTCAACCATTTTTATGGGTGTAATCCTTAATTTTTTGGTTCTTATAACATTGCTTGCGATCGGATTAATTTTATTGATAAGGATTCTTGCATTTGTTATTTTATTGATTGTATCCCCAGCGGGATTTGTGTTTGCTTTTTTTCCGGATACTAAGAGTGTGGCGAATGATTGGTGGAGTGCTTTATTTAAGTACGCGTTTCTTGGTCCAGTTATGACTTTTTTCTTATATTTAGCTATATTAATTTTTGATAGAAATCTTCCAATTGGAGATAATGCTTCCTCATCGCTTAGTTATTTTAAGTTTATCGTCCCGATAATTTTTCTTTGGATGGGATTGATTGCTTCCCAAAAATTCGGAGGAAGGGGGTCTGAGATGGCTATGGGTATAGCCAAGAAAACAGGCAATAAAATAAAGGGATACGGTCAAACATTGGCTTGGGGAGGAATTAAATCAACAGGAATTCCCGGTGCTTTTAAAACAAGATATGCTGATATTAAGGGTAGTTTTGATAAATCCAGGGAAAATAGAGAAGCTTGGCTTGCAAACAAGATTGGATCTAAGTCTGCGATGAGCGATCTAGAGAGAAAGAGATATGAGGAAGACGCTAAGAAAATGAAGAATTTTAGCAATGAAGATTTGGAGGAAAAAGCAAAAACCGGAAATATTGCAGCTGCAGATGAATTGTTAAACAGGAAGTCATTAAAACAGGAAATTTTTGAGGAGGCTATAAAAAATTCCAAGGATGATAAGCGAAATGCCGATCTTACAGGTAAGTACAAGGGAGCTAACAAAGAAACTAGAATTGATATTGTAGCAAGTATTGATGCAAGAAAAAATTCTCAAGATGAAAAGAAGATAACAAATATGATGGCAGCCTCTGGATTATCAAGAGATAAGGCGGTGGAGAAAATTTTAGAAGATGATATAAAAAGTAGGCTTACAAAATTAAATTATACAGATTTTGCAAAACAGGATTTTGAAAAAATATATTCTGATGTGGCAAAAAAAATATCTCCTTCTTCAAGTAGATTGGATCAGGTAGAGGGGGCAGCTATACAAGATGCCTTGCATGATGCTTTTCGTGGCTTGGATAATCTAGCAAAGGATGAAGTTGTAAAAAATTTGAGCAAGAACCAAAATGCTGTTTTGCATGCCAATGGGGTTATTTAATTTAAAAAAATGATAAAATTTGCAGATTTAAAAGAAGATGTCCAGATAAGAAGGTGTACCATTCCGCAAGCTGTTTTTGTAACGGAAAATCCGGATGATGAAACTATGGAACAAGTGATGGAAAGACAAGAGCGGTTTTTAAAATTACCCGAAGCTATTAAGAACAAACTGGTATCTTATGAAACTGCCGATAAGATAAAGGCTATCGGGGCGCATTATAATCTTGAATTATTGCAAATGGCGCCGATTGCCAGAGTGATTCGCAGTTATTATTTCGGAGAGGCAAAGCTCGAAGATTTTGCGGCAATAATCGAAAGAGAATCAAAAATATCCAAAGAAGAAGCGGAAAACATCGCTCGTTATGTCAAAGACAGAATAATTAGTAGGGATGTCAAGCGATCCGAAGCGGTCAAAACCGAAAAAATGCCGATCGAAAAAGCCCTAAGAGCTTTTCCCGAATTAAGAAATCAAAAAATAACAACCCAGCCGATAGAATCGGAAGAGCAGATGATTTCCCCTAATCTGAATAACTGGATAGAGGATTATTATAATTTGGTCGGAGCGGGAAATAAAGATATAATGAAAAGAAGCAGTTATTTGTATCACAGCAAAAATACCAAAAAATTAAGCCCCTCCGAAAGACAAAATTTGTCCCAAGTGATAAAATCTTTAGAAGAAGGGACGCCGGTCGGGATAGATGTTCAAAAAAAAGAAATAGTTTTTGAATCGATTCCGGAAAGAACAATCGCGCAAAGAGAGATTATAGCAACTTCTCCTCAGGGAAATATCGGCACAATCGGGAATCCGATAAGAGAAATAAGTTCTAAAAATTTTTTCGATGTAAAAAAGAAGGAACTGCCCCAAGAAAATAAGGAGAGACACGCTGCATTTGGAGAAATAGAGGCAGATAAAAACGAAGAGGATTTGAATAAAAAAACGACTATTAAGCATGTCCACGGAAACAACTGGAATCTCGGGAGCGCGCACTTCGGAGAAGCTCCGCAGGTCAAAAAAAGCGGTTGGAGTTTTTTGCGGTCAATTAAAAAAGAAGAGACCTCAAAAAAAGAAGAGAATGATCTTGAAGGGGTAAATAATTTGAAATTTTCTTCGACCCAAAAACTTCCGGTGGAAAAAGAAAAAGAGGAGGAAATGATACCCAATCTCAGAAAAGAACCCACTCAGAGAACGGCCATAAATCCCAAGAGTGATTTTTTCGGCAGAATCAATCCTCTGGAATAGGGTTCCAATAAGGAGATAAACAAATTGGAAGATATAAAAAAATAAATAGAAATTATTATTGATTATTATGGCGTGTCCTTATAATCTATTTTACTAAAAGCAATGCATTATAATGTCCCTCAATTTATCGATATCGAGGATCGGATTGTCGGTCCGCTCACTGCCAAACAGTTGTTGTGGATTTTTGCTATGGGGGCAGTTCTGTTTTTGATGTGGATGATGATTGAGAGTAAAGCTAATTTCATTATGGCCGCTATTCCGGTAGCCGGAATTTTTCTCGCTCTGGCTTTTTATCGTCCCTACGGACAGCCGTTGATAAAATTTATCGGCTCGATGTTTATTTTTTTTGTCAGGCCCAAGATATATATTTGGAGAAGAGGGGGAGAAATGCCGGATTATCGAAAAAACCTCAAGAAAAAAGAAGCGGAAGCGGTTGGAACCAAGAAAGATATTCATCAAAAAGAAATATACGATTTGTCCAAGATACTGGATAGTCAGTCGGATATATTAAGCGATTTAAACAAAAAAGAATAAATTATGGAATTGATGCACACTAAAAAACAAAACAAAGACAATGCCGGAATGAGCGCGCAGAAATATATCGATGTCGAAGAAATAAAAAATGATATAATAGTTTTGAAAAATCGATCCTTGCGAGCGGTGCTTTTGGTTTCTTCGATTAATTTTGACCTTAAATCGTCGGACGAGCAGGAGGCGATAATCGGAGGATATCAAAATTTTTTGAACTCTCTGGATTTTCCGGTGCAGATTATGATTAGCTCCAAAAAACTCGATATAGAGCCTTACTTAAGCTTATTAGATAAAAAGAGAAGAATGCAAACCAATGAATTGATGCGGATGCAGATAACCGAATACTCAAATTTTATAAAAAGTTTAACGGAAGTTTCTCAGATAATGACCAAGCAATTTTATTTGGTGGTGCCTTTTTATCCGATAGAAAACTTGGAAAAAGGATTTCTGGATTCGGTGATGAACCTTTTCAATCCCAAGGATCAAATTTTGGAAACAATCGAAGTTTTTGAAACCCACAAAAATCAACTTTGGCAAAGAGTTGATCAGGTGGCTTCCGGACTAGGGGCTTTAGGTGTCAGGTCGACGGTCTTAAAAACCGAGGAATTGATAGAGCTACTTTATTCTTCTTATAATCCTTCCGTTTATACCAGTACGACCATCAAAGATTTGGATATGTTGGAGGTGGAGTAGAATTTTATAAAAAATAAAAAATTAAACTAACTTATGTTTTTAAATAAAAGCAAGCAAGAGCATCAATTTGATCCTGTTTTAAAAAAAGAGGATGAATATAGAAAAGGTTTGGCGGTGGTAAAAGATTTGATTGCGCCGGCCGCTTTTAGGGTGACGCCCAGTTATTTGGAAATAGGCGAGACTTTTTCCAAAACTATTTTTATTATGGCTTTCCCGAGGTTTTTGAGTGTGAATTGGTTTTCTCCGGTTATCAATGTCGATTTTCCGATCAATATCTCGATTTTTATTCATCCGGTTGACAGTAATAAGATTTTAAAAGGTTTATTAAAATCGACTACTCAAATTCAATCTCGAATAAATTTGGAAGCGGAATCGGGAAAAGTAAGAAATCCGATGTTGGAGTCGGCTTTGGAAAATGTTGAGGAGTTGAGAACCAAATTGCAAGAAGGAACGGAACGGTTTTTCCGAGTGGGAATATACATCACCATGTTTGGAGAAAGTCCGACTAATTTAAATAAAATAAATCACAGTATCGAAGCGATTTTGGAAGCTCAGATGGTGTATGCCAAGCCGGCCAGCTTTAGAATGGAACAGGGCTTGGCCTCAACCGTGCCTTTGTGCGAAGACCGATTGGATGTCGCCAATAATCTTAATACCTCACCATTATCAACGGTTTTCCCTTTTGTTTCAGCCGAGCTTTCTTCCAATACCGGGGTTTTGTACGGTATCAATCGTCATAATAACAGCTTGATTTTATTTGATCGATTTGAGATGGAAAACGCCAATATGGTGGTTTTTGCCAAATCCGGGGCAGGAAAAAGTTACGCTGTAAAGCTGGAGATTTTGCGTTCGATGATGCTGGGAACGAATGTGATAATTATCGACCCGGAAAACGAATACAAGCATTTGGCTGAAACAGTGGGGGGCAGTTTTATAAAAATATCTTTAAATTCTAAATTTCAACTCAATCCTTTTGATCTTCCGAGGGCGTCCGAGGATGAAGACACGGCCGATATCTTGAGAAACGCTATCGCCAATCTGGTCGGTCTTTTGAGGATAATGCTGGGAAATATCACGCCCGAAGAAAACTCGATTTTGGATAGCGCTATCAGGGAGACTTATGCTATTCGAGATATAACCGAGCAGACAAATTTATCGATTTTGATGCCGGACCAATTTCCAACTATGACCGATTTGTATGAGGTTTTGCGCAATATGGACGGAGCAAAATCTTTGGCGGTAAGATTGGAGCGTTATACTGAGGGGATTTTTTCCGGTTTTTTGAATAAGCATACCAATATCAATACCGATAACCAATTGGTAATATTTAATATCAGAGATTTGGAAGATGAGTTGCGTCCGATAGCGATGTATGTGGTTTTGCAGTTTATCTGGAATCAAATGAGATCCCAATTGAAAAAAAGATTGGTGGTGGTGGATGAGGCGTGGATTATGATGCAACACGAAGACGCCGCTTCATTTTTGTTCGGAATCGCCAAGCGATGCCGAAAATATTACACCGGATTGACAACCATCACTCAGGACGTCAATGATTTTATGGGTTCTCGCTATGGAAAACCGATTGTGACCAACGCTTCAACGCAGTTCTTATTGAAACAATCAACGGCGGCGATCGATGTGGTGCAGGAAACTTTTTTCTTGACCGATCAGGAAAAATTTCTTTTATTGGAAAGCAATGTGGGCGAGGGGATATTTTTTGCCGGCAATAAACATGCGGCTATAAAGGTGGTGGCTTCTTACAGCGAGGATCAGATAATTACTTCCGATCCCAGACAGTTGTTGGAAATCGAAGAGGCTAAAAAGGAGTTGGAAGATTAAGTTCGGAATTTCGGAAAAAAATAATTTAGCAAGAAAATTTGGGTTGATATAAAAGGGTGAGCGATCTTAGGAAATGAATTTAACGCTTTGATATAAAAAACAGAATTACCCAATATCAATTAAAGAATAAAAAATATGTCGGATGTTGAATTGGATAATAAAATAAGGTTGAATCAAGTGCGAAGAGACGCTATCAAAGAAAGAATGGAAAAAGCCGATAGTCATGATTCGAAAAAAAATCTTTATGGAGACAAAAAAGAAGAAGGGCGGGCTAAAAAGTATTCGGATAATCTGAAAAAAATATCCAGTCCGGTATCGGCGGCCAAAGCGGCCAAAGATTTATTGACTACCCCGACCGAGATAAAGGTGATGGATGTGGCAATCTACGGAGTAGCTTTGGCACTGGCGGGATTCAAGGATTTGCTGGATTTGGCAATCGGAATTATTCCCGGAGTGGTGACGGTTATCGGTTTTTGTATATCTATGGCAATCGGTTTAATTTTGCTTTTTGACGGAGTTTCAAGTTCCAAGCGGAGAGTGGCACGCAACCTGACCAAAAAGTTTTTAATTTTAATTGCCGGTACGATGGTGGAAAGTTTCTTGTTCGGACTTAATCTTTTCCCTTTTGAGATGGCGACGGTGGCTTTGATTTACTGGATGACTCTCAGGGAGAGGAAAAAAGAAAAAAGATTAATCGAAGAAACTAGAAACGAAGAAGACGAAGATTAAATAAAAATATGAACATAAAAAATTATTCAAAAAAGAAAGAACTTTTCAATGCCGAAACGGTGATTACTTTTAGCGTTGTTTTGGTATTGATGGTGTTGTTTTCCTTTTTTCCGACAGCGGGTCTTTTTCAAGAAGTGATTTTGAGCATCACTTTTTTAGCGGTGGTTCCTTTTTTGTATATTAAATTTGTTTTTGAAGAAAAATTAGAAAATTTCGGATTTAGAGCTTCAGCTTGGCGAGACGGTTTTTGGCTGATGCCGATTTGTTTTTTGATTGCGGGAGGGTTTTTTTATCTGGTTTTCAAACATACGGATTTTAAGGAAGTTTATTTTCTGGGGGATTATGCGGTGACAAAAAATTTCGGCTATTTGTTTTTATACGAGTTTCTGGCGATTAATCTGTTTGTTCTGCTGTATGAATTTTTCTTTCGAGGATTTTTGATGTTTTATTTGGAGAAGAAAATCGGGGTTTACGCTATTTTTGGTCAGTTTTTATTTTTTGTTTTGTTTATGGATATATTGGAGAGAGGAAATTTGAATTATGTTTTTTATTATTTCACCGCTCTGATGGCGGGCTTGATCGCTTACCGGAGCAGATCTTTGGTATATTCTTATTTTTTTAGTATAATAGTTTTAGTGACAGCCGATCTTATCTATCTTAAATTGGTCGGTTAGGCTAAATTTTTTAAAAATGAAAAAAACAATAAAAATAATAAAAAAAATATTTTTTATTTCAATTATTTGCTTGGAAATAATAATGCTCAATGTGACACCGGCTCAAGCGGTTTTGGGAAGTTTGATAGGGGGAATTTTGGGAACCAAGGGTTCGGCTTCGGGCAATGCCAACGGAATGTTGGAGCAAATGGAACAAAGATATCATCTAAACAAAGATTCTATCAAGAGTTTCGGGGAGTCTTTTAACGTTTCCGATCAAAAGCAAATCGCGCCGGAGGTAAAAATAATGTTTAGTCCGCAAAAGCCGAAGTTGGGAGAAAAAGTGACCGCCACCGCCTATGCCACCGGTTTTCAAGACGGAGCGGAGGATCTTTATTTTGTCTGGTACTTGAAACACAAAGGTTGTCAGGGTCAGTCTGGAAGAAATAATTTGGCTCTTTGCGACTCCAATAAAAACGGTGAATTTTCGGAAACGGACTGGATGTACGAAGCAATGAGAATAAATGCTACTAACGGATTTGATAGCAGCACAGCTGATTATTCAAGTGGGGATAACGATGATGACGGTTTTAAGGCAACACTTGGAGGAAGCAATAATAGGCAAGGTGAAGATAACTATCGTTGTTATATAAATGAGGCTGAAACAGGAAAAAATTATGAATTGGCAACAGTGGAGGGAATGGATGATGAAGATAGTTTTGAATGCGGGGGTTTTATGTTTTGCAGCAGTCCTTATTTGATTTCCTGTATCGAGGGGAGAATTGATGTTCCGGAGCAAAATTTGGGATCTTTTGAGGCGGAAGGCGGAGACGGTGGGGGTGGCGGAGACGACGGCTCGGGTGGGAGCGGAGGAGAGGGAGGAAGCGTAAGCGGTGAAATCGTGATTCCCGAGCACCCCGAACATTTTACCGGGTTTAGGTCAACCGGAGTGACCGACAGCGGTTATGCGCCGTATTGTAATCCGGAGACAAAAAAAGCGACTTGCCCGGCCGGGACCACACCGCGCTGCATTGAGGGATCTACGGAGGAGTGTTTTGAACTTGATCCCGATAGTGAATTTATATGCACAGATTGCTCCATAAGTTGCCCGGCCGGTCAATATCCGGTGCGCTTGGATAGCTCAGCCTTTATCGATCCGACTTGTGAATTTATGCGGATGATTATTTCCGAGCATGGCAGATATACGGAAGTTTTGTCCGATCCGGGGGAAACCGATATTTCTTGCTCTACTACGGTAGCCAGCGAAGATAGTGTGGAGCAGAAATGCAAACATTATTTTACAAGAGCTCCTTTTGAGGTGGGAGACGGGAAGTTTGGTTTGGAGGAAGAAAGGTATTGGGGAACCGATCCGCATAAGTTTAGTACGGCCGGCAACGGTAAAAGCGATGAAGCCAATGTAGCCGGATTGGGAGCGGATACTTTTACTTGGACTTATATGCCGGGAGATGAGCTTGGGGTAATTGTGGAGGGCTCGAGTTTTTTGACCACCAAACATGATGATGCCAGTAAAGCGATTACGTTTGCTCTTCCTAAAAATATCTTTCAAAAAGAAGGAACCAAATGTAAATTGGAAGATGAGGAGATATACTCTAAGCAAATAAAAGGTTATGATGTGGAAATTCCGGTGGCCACAACCGATCTTTTGGAGTGCTTGCAATTTAATTTGGTTAATCCCAATAATGGCGATCATGCCGGGACACTGAAAACGGAATTGAGCTACTCGCCGGAAAATCCCAATGTGGGAAGCAATAAATTAAACGGCGGAGGGGTAGCCGGGGATACGGTGATAGTGACCGCCAACACCCCGAATCTAAACTTGAATAATACGGAAGTTTATTATAAATGGTCTGTTTTTGGAACAGAAAATTCAAGAAATGAATTGTCTCTATTGACCGGAAGTGACGGCGGATGGATCAATCTTATTCCCGACGGAAGCAGTTCTTTTAGGAGTGAAAACGGAATAACGGCAATGGAAGGTTTGGGAATGAATGAGTTTAAAATGAGATTAAATAATTTAGGCAATCCGAAAATTAAATATTTGAGAGTTTTCGTGGAAATGGAAGAATATTATGGGGATGACAGTTTGGGAATGACCGGAACAACCAGTAGTGGGCGAAGTGATGTGATAATTCCGATCAATAATACCGGGGACGGTAATGATTTAAAAATTTCCGTCGGAGATAATGCCGATGTTTGCGCCACTGCCTCGGGAGCTTGCGAGGTTCTCAATAATCAAGTGATTACCGCCGAAATCCCGGCCGGACAGGGGAGGAATTTTCTTTGGACACTTAATGGTAAAAAAATTGAATATCTGGAGGGAACCGAAGTGAAGCAAGGCAATATGGTTAAATTTTTGGTTCAAGGCAAGCCCGGGGAAACCTTTTTGCTTAATGTCTTGGCCAATGATACAAATACTCCCAATACCGGAACGGGAAATACCGGAGAAAAATTAAATTTTTCGAGAAACTTGGTCGTGGTAAATCCGATGGTGGCTTTGGGGCCGAATAATAGAATAAATAGAGGAGATGAAGGAATTTCGGAATGTAAGGATTTAAATGGTAACAGAACTTCTCCTTTGGGATATTATGCTGATCCTGAAAGCGATGAGGATATTCTTGACTGTAAAGAAAGTGTTTTTGACGCTTCGGGGTCCTTTGAAGTACCGATTAGTTATTATCCCGCATTTATCGAAGGAGAATTAACAAGAAATATTTATGTCAACGGAGTAAGTCAAGGAGATAATAGAACAGTTGATTTATCAAATTATCCGGCCGGCTCGATTGTTAGTGTCTCTATCGAAGCCGAACTTAATCGTTTTAATGATGGTGATCTAAAAGAATTGGCCAATGAGTGGGGGGTTTCTTATGCCGAGTCGACTGCCAGGGAAAAATTTTCCGATACGATCTTTGTCCGAGTAAAAGAATCCGAAGCGCAGACAGTCGGTAAAAAAACCTCCAAGATTATCGCCGGTCTGGCTTATAATCTCCCTCGACAAATGATTTTTGTCTTCAAAATGCTTTTGACAGTCGGGGTGATAATCTTTACTTCAGGAGTACTGATGTCTTTGACTAAGAGAAAATATATTTAATTTTTCGGCAATAAAAAATGAAAAAAGTTTTTATAATTTCTTCGATTTTCTTTTTTTTGATGGGAAGTTTTTATTTTGCTTATTATTTTTTCCTTAAGGACGGGTCGGAAAGAGAAAATTCTTTTACGGAGATAGGTCTAGAAAGTTTAAATAAAGACGAAAAAACGGAGAGAAAAGAAAATAAAAAAATTTCCAAAATTTTGGAAGTCAGGGCGGCTGATTTGTCTCTGGATGAAGAGGGCGGGAAGTTGAAATATTACGATATGACAGAGCAGGGCTTTTGGCTAAGCTCCTTTGACGGTTCTTATAAAAAGAAATTATCCAATGACGATTTTGGAAATTTGAGCGAAGTCAAATGGTCAAAAGAAGGAGGAGAAGCTCTAATAAAGATAGACGATGCTTATTATTTTTATGTTCACGGTAAAGAAAAAACGCTTATTAAAAAATCGAGAGCTATGGATTGGATAAATTTCGGGCAAGAAATTCTTTATACATACGAGGATTCGCAAACCGGTAAAAAAACTCTTAACTTTTCCAATCCGCTCGGATCGAACTGGAAAGAAATAGTCGAAATTGAAGATGACAATGTGATAATGCAGGTGATTCCCAAATCTTCCAAAACCGCTTTTTGGCCGAAAGCCAACGGCTCAAAAGAAACCGAAATGACAATTGTCGGGGCGGGGGGCTTGAGTATGGAAACCAGGGGTCCGGCTAAATTCGGTTCCGATTTCTTATGGTCGCCGACCGGAGACGGATTTATTAGGAGTTATACGATTCAGGCGGGGAGTAGCGATTTAGCTTTGGAAAAATGCAAAGGAGACGGAACAAATTGCACCGATTTGAAATTTCCTACCATCGCTTCCAAATGTATTTGGCTAAAAGACGGGAAAAACTTAATTTGCGCTCAGATGAAAAATTTGACCGAAAATTTGGTTATGCCAAATGATTATTTCGGGGGCAAGTTTTTTGCTGAGGATGTTTTTTGGAAGATTAATACCGAGACCGGCAAAAAAGAGAAATTGATCGAAGAAAAAGAGATGGAGGCCAAAGTAGACGCCAAAGATCTTATCTTATCTCCCAGTGAAGATTTTCTGTTTTTTATAAACAGATATGACAATAGTGTTTTTAGGATAATTTTGTAATTTAATCCGGATAATCTTTCAAAAAAATTATTATCCAAAAAATCAGAGCCAAGTCGTTTTTCCAGTAGGGGGTGTCAAGTAGGCCATGAAAAAGGGTGTAAATAATTAATGCAAGCAGAACTTTATTCAAATTGGCGGTCGAATAATCCTTGCTGAGAACAAGGATTTTTATTTTTTGAAAAATCCAAGAAATAAGCAAAAAAATGAAGCCCAAAAAACCGATTAATCCGGTTTGAAGATAGAAAGCTAAAAATAAACTGTGCGGTTGAGGGACGGCCCATTCCAAATAAGGTGGGAAATATGGTTGATATTGCAAATATTTATTTTGGAAATTTCCCGGGCCGATTCCCCAGAGCCAATTATCAGATAGTATTTTAAAGGAAGAGCGCCAAATTATCAAGCGAGAACTTAGAGAAGATCTTTCCGAAAAATTTACTAAATCTGAAAATTTGGCGGAGTTTTTTTCAAAAATAAAAAAAGTTGAAAGGATGGCTACAAAACTAAGAATTAAAAGCACTTTTTTGTTTTTTGAACTCGAGAGAGTGAGTAAAAAAAAGATTGCAACTGTCAAACCTCCCCAAGCCAGATAAGAACGGGTGAAAAATAAAGCAATCAGGACGGTCAGATTTAAAAAATATAAAAGATAATTTTTTTCTCGGAGTAGGATTATTTTGCCTAGTCCGATTATGGAGCCGTAAGTCAAAAACATCGCTAAATGATTGGGAGATAAAAAGACCGCCGCCAATCTTTTATCGTAAGTTAAATCTCCCGTTAGGACAAAAAGCAGTCCGAGAAAGGCCATAGAAAATGAAGAATAAAAAAGAGCGTTTAAAACTTTTTGGCCCGCTTGGTTGTTTTTTATCTCATCATTTAAAATAAAGCCGAAAAGTAGGGGTAAAATAAACCAGCTTTTGATAATTCCCAGACCGGAAAGGTAGTCTTCCATTTGCAAAAGAGACAGACTCACTCCGGTGATAATTAGAAAAACAGAGAGACTTAGAGCCTTGTTTCTTTTTAAAAAATTTTTTATTTTGACCGGAAAGGCGGTTTTGTTTTTAATAATCCAGCCGAAAACAACCGCACAGATCAAGAGATCCAAAAAATTGGAAGGGATGGAGAAAAATTCCAACTTAACCAAATAGGTCGGGGATAAAAAAACAGTCAGGTAGATTAAATTTTTAAGATTAAAGAGGCGCGGATTCATTTTTTTCTTTATTTAAGGCTAAAATTAAAATAATTAAAGGCAAAATATGGACCGAAAAAATAGCCGTTTCAAAAAGGGAATGAATTGAGAAGCCGAAAAGAGAGGCGGCTAATCCCAGGGATAAATAATTTTTTTGGCGGATAAATTTTTGGGTAAAATTAAAAATAGCGATCAGAAAAAGCGACACCCAGATAAAAAGATTAATAATTCCGGTTTCGGCGGCAATGTCTAGGAAGGTGTTATGAGAATAAATCGGTTCGCGGTAATCGGCGGAAGGTTTGATGGCTAGAGAATAGTTGCCGATTCCTACACCCAAAAAAGGATTTTGTTTTATTATCTCCAGTGATTGACGCCAGGTTTCGAGCCTGCCGATATTTGATCCTTCGGAAAGATCGAAGCTTGATAAAAGACGATTGGAAACGGGATTGGGAATAATAAAAAAGGTAACAAGAAATAGCAAAAGCGAAACCGGAACGACTATATTTTTTAACTTACTTAGCAGATTTTTGAATTTTGATTTAAAAGTAAAAATTGTAAAAAATATCAAACCGGAAAACAGACCCAAATAACCGCCCCGAGAAAAAGTCAGAAAGCTGGCTAAAATTAAAGTGAGGAAGAAGATTAGGTAAATATGCCGTCCTGATCTCCAGGCAGGAGCTGAATCATTTTCGATCGATTTATTTTTGATAATATCAAGAAACATTCCCAAAGAAATCAGGGCGCAGATATTTAAATAAAAAGCCAACATATGCGGATCGGGGAAAAAAGCGGTGGAGCGCAGAAGAGTATGTCCTCCGATATTAACTAGCCAACTGGGATTATTTAAAACCGCTTGAGAAAAAGACTGGCCCAAAAAAGGAGTTATTAAAACCGCCCAAAAAGAATAGAGTTTGTTGAGGGGAATTAAAAATTGCAATAAAAATTGAATTATTCCCAGAAGCGAGGTTAAAAATGCCCCCCAAAGGGCAAAATTTAACAACTGAAGGATTTTTTTTAGGCTTGAGGCAAAGATGTCTCTAATAATGAAAAAAAGCGGAAAAATCGAAAAAAAGAAGATTATTTTTCTAATTCCCCAGCTTTTGTTTTCGGTCCAAAAAAGAGAAAGAACAGTGAAAAAAAGAAAAGAAAAAAGCAATAAAAAAATAAGGTCAAAGCGCAGGGCAATCTTTTTTTGCGATAAAGACCGAGTGAGCCAATAAAAAAATAAAAGCAAAACAAAAACTCTGACAGAGGCCAAGTCAACTCCGGAGAGGGGATTGAGGGCGATTTGGAAAGGGAGATAAAGAAATAGGAGTTTGGTGGATAATTCAAGCATGGTCATTAGGTGTTAGTTAAGTGGTTGAATAGTTGATTAGTTAATTTGCGATATTGATAAAAAATAAATTTATGAATTTGAGAATTTGGGAATTTAAGATTTTAATATTCGATAATTGAATTGGTAGCGAGTAGAATATTTATTTTTCCAAAAAAGTTTCTTTTTCTCCGGCCTTTCATTGTATACGGCAGCTGCGAAAAAGAATCTTTTTTGGGAAAATAAATTCAAGACTATTTTGTCGAAATAGGGTTTTGTTTGATGTCGATTAATTTAATGTTTGATTTACTTGTATATTGAGCGAGTATTGGTTATTTTTTGTTTCTTTTACTTTATTTTAAAGATATAGCCATAAAGGGAAATAGTAAATAGATGAGATTGAAATATTTAATAAACAATATTAATAATCAATAATAATTTAATATTCAATTAATTTGGCATATTTTTACAATTAAATAGGTATTATTTCAAAAAAATATAAAATAAAGAGATGAAAAAAGATTTAGTTAAAATTAGACCAATGGGTAATTTTGCATTAAAATAGCAGTATAAAAATATAAGATAAAAATATGCCGGAATTACCCGAAGTGGAGACAGTCGTCAGAGATTTAAATAAAAAAATAAAAGGTTATGAAATAGTCGATTTTTGGAGTGAATTTCCTAAGGCAGTCAGGGGAGTGCCTTTGAAAAAATTTAAAGCGGATATTTCAAAAAAAGAAATATTAGGTGTCAGAAGAATCGGTAAAAATATTTTTATCGATTTGAGCGGAGGAAAAACCCTATATCTTCACTTAAAGATGACAGGACACCTCTTAATTAAAAGTTCAAGGTTAAAAGTTCAAAATGGTAAATTAAAAAATAGTTATTTTGATGATAGAGTAAATCAGTATATAAGACATAGATGGAGCTTAAAAAAGGGGAAAGATACAATATCGATGGAATTTTCTGATTTGCGAAAGTTTGGAAAAATTGTTTTGGTCGATACTGATAAGATTAATGATTTGCCGGAAATCAAGAAACTGGGGATTGACGCAATGGATAAAAAATTCGATCTGAAAAAATTCAGGGAAATTTTGACCAAAAAGCAGAAAAGTATAATCGGGATAGTTTTGATGGATCAATATCTGATTGCGGGAATAGGCAATATTTATCGAAGCGAGATTTTGTTTGAGGCCGGGGTTGATCCGCGGAGAAAAGTTTCCTCTTTAAAGTCGAGAGAAATTGAGAGAATATTTTTGCAAACAAAGAGGATATTGAAAAAAGCCGTAAAAATGAGGGGAACATCCGATAGTGATTATAGAGACACCTCCGGCAAGCCGGGGGGTTTCCAGAAAGTTTTAAAAGTTTATCAAAGAGCGGGAGAGAAATGTTTGGTTAGTCAGGCGCTGTCAAAAAATAAAAAATGTGATAATATTATAGAAAGAATTACATTGGGACAGAGAAGTGTTTTTTGGTGTAAGAATTGTCAAAAATAATTTAAATAACAATATAAATAAGTAATAAAAACTGAATTGTTTTTTGTGTTTAAGATTTTGGGGATGATTGGAAATTTTTTTAGAATTTGAAAATTTTTTGAATATTCTCAATAAAATATTTCAATAAAATCGGATGCAAAAAAAATGTAAGTTTAACAAAATAAAAAATGAGCAAAAAACAAAAATTAATGGTGGCTACCTTGGTTTTGGTGATTGCGGGGGTGATTGTTTATTTCACCACAGTCAGAGATATTTTCAGAAAAAGTCGAGTGGAGCAAGTGGTGATTGAAGAAAAAGATGAACTAACCGATGCCGAGGCGGAGCCCTTGAACCAAGGAAATATCAATCCGATAACCGGAATAGCTTGCGAAAATTGGAATCGCCGACCGATTGCCGTGATGCAACCCTCTGATGTGCAAGCCAGACCGGCTGCCGGTTTTTCGGAGGCGGATATGGTTTTTGAATTACCAGCCTATACTTCTTCGGTGACCAGATTATTGGGTGTTTACGGTTGTAGCATCCCCAAAGAAATCGGCGCTATGAGGAGTTCTCGTCATGATCATATCGCCCTAGCGGCCTCAATAGACGGATTTTTTATTCATTGGGGCGGATCGCATTTTGCGCTTGATCTATTGAATAAAAATATTATTGATCGTATTGATTGCATGAATACGAATTATTGTGAAAGGTGGAACTGGCAAAATGATCCAAAAATGAGGATGGAAGATTCCGGTCATATAAAAGGGGAGAAAGCCTTGGAAGCGATGCGAGATAAAGGTGTTAGAACAGAAACTAAATTTGTCGGATATCCTCACCAGAAAGAGGCGGACATTGAAAACAGAGGTGCCGACGGAGGTGAATTGAGAGTGGCTTTTGCTAATCCTTGGGATGTGAATTATACCTATAACAAAAGTACTAATTCCTATCTGAGAACATGGAACGGAGTAGCGGATACCGATAGGAACAATAAAGAAAGATTGGCGCCCAAAAATGTTGTGGTGATGTTTGCCAGGTCTGATCAAATTACTCTTGATCAAAACTATATCGGCAAAGGTCTGGATGATCCTTGGGCGGAAGTCGAAGAAATAAAAAAAACCGGAGCAGAAAGCATCAGCGGGAGATATAATAATGTTCAAATCGGCGATCCTTGGTATGATGAAAGCGGGGACGGACAAGCTTATTATTATATGAATGGCAAGGAATATCGCGGAAAATGGAAAAAGGACAGCTCAAAATTGGAGAGCAAACTGTTTTTTTACGATGAAAACGGCAAGGAGATAATGTTTGTGCCGGGACAGATATGGGTAGAGATATTGGAACCTGGTCAAACCTTGAAGTGGACTCCGGGAGTTTAAATTTTGAAATAAACAATGAAATTATTTCTCTACGGCGAAGACAACTTTCGCTTAAAAGAAAAATTAAAAGAAATAAAGGATGAAACGGCAGACAAAAACGACTCAAGTTTTTCTTTGAGCGTTTTTGATTTTGCAGAAGAATTTTCCTTAAATGATTTGAGAAAAGTTCTTAGCACCCAGAGTCTTTTTGCGGATAAAAAATTAATAATTGTAAAAAATATTTTTTCCGTTAAGGAGGCCGGATTAAAAAAGAGTCTGGGAGAATTTTTGGAAAAAAATTTAAAAGCGGATTTGGATGCGAATTTTGAAATCATTTTTTATCAAGAGGGTTTACCCGGATTGAAAGACAAGAATTTTCAGTGGTTAAAGAAAAATTTTAAAAGCGAAGAATATAAGAAATTAACTGAGATTCAATTGAGAAAGTGGGTGGAGGAAAAATTTTTTCAAGCGGGAAAAGAAATTGAAGAGGAAGTGGCGGCTCGACTAATAGAGTGTTGCGGGGGCGATCTTTTTCGTTTAAAAAATGAAATTGATAAGGTAATTGATTTTTCGGGCGAAAAAGAAAAAAAGATCTCAAGTGAAGATTTGAAGGGGCTTTTGAGCTCTGGTCCGGAGGCGGATATTTTTAAAACAATCGAATTTTTTGCGGCCGGAGATAAAAAAATGGCACTTCAGACTTTACACAATCAATTGGAAAAAGGAGACGATCCCTTTTATATTCTTTCAATGTATATCTATCAATTTAGAAATATGCTCAAAATCGCCGATTTTTATTTTCAAGGAATAAGAAATCATTTTGAAATCGCCAAGCTGGTTAAATTACATCCCTTTGTCGTTCAAAAGTCGTTAAAAAATTTGGATAGATTAAATATGGCGAAACTGAGAAAAATTTATCAAGCCTTGGAAAAAATAGATTCGGATGTAAAAACCGGCAAAAAAAATATCGAAGCGAGTTTGGATTTTTTGATTGTCGAGAGTTGATTTTTTAGATGAATATCTTTAAATTAGTCTTTATTTTATAAATTCAATACTCAAAATAAAAAACCGCCGAAGCGGTTTATATAAAAAAAGAAAAAAATAATGATATTTATTTATCGCTTAATTTTTTTACCATTTTATTGATTCTGGATTTATAGCGAGCGCCGGTATTTTTTTTGATAACCTTTTTTTCAATAGCTTTATCCAAAGTTTTGATAGTTTTTTTGAGCCATTCGGTGGCTTTTTTTAGATCTTTTTGGGCGACAGCCTCGCGGGTTTTTTTGATGGCGCTGCGATAGGTCCCTCGGACTTTTTTGTTCTTGGCGGTCTTGCGATCGGTTACTCGCATGTATTTTTTGGCTGATTCTTTGATAGGCATAGCTTATTTATAATCTCGGAATATCCGAGATTGAATTTATAATTTATAAATTGTTTACTTAGTTATTTGTATCACAGAGTGGATTTTTTGGCAAGAGAGTGATAATATGGGTATGAGGTAAAAGTTTCATTTTACTTTGATATTTTAGTAACAAAGAGTATAAATAAAGGATTTAGTTTTTAATTTTAAATTTTTTTAATCAATTTTATAATGATTAAATGTCCGAAAAATCAATATATTTGAGCTTGAATTAAAATTTAGAATTAAAAATTAGAATTTTTTAAATCGACTTGCAGAGCAGGTAAAAATTTCAAACAAAACAATAATAAATATAGTATTTAATAAAATATGATTGCAAAATTAACCGGTAAAATTGAATACGCCAAAGATAATTGGATTGTGGTGGATGTCTCGGGGGTGGGATATAAAATCTTTTTGACCGATTTTACTCTGGGAAAAGTGGCCGGGATGGAGGAAGGAAGTTTTTTTATTCATACTTATGTGCGGGAAGATATTTTGGCGCTTTACGGTTTTTTGGATGCGGGAGAGAAGGAGATGTTTGAGTTATTGATTTCTATTTCCGGAATCGGTCCTAAAGCCGCTTTGGGAATTTTGTCGGTAGCTGATCCCCTTTCGATTCGGACGGCTATCTTGAATAATGATTCTTCGATTTTAACGCGAGTTTCCGGAGTGGGTAAAAAAACCGCCGAGAGGGTTATTTTGGAATTGCAAAACAAGGTGGTAGATATGCCGATTGGAGACAGAAACGAGATTATGGCCGATACTGATACCCTGGAGGCTTTGATAGCCTTGGGTTATTCGACTTTTCAAGCCCGAGAAGCCTTGAAAAAAATTCCCGCCGAAATAAAAAGCGTGGAAGAGAAAATAAAATTCGCCCTAAAAGAAATGGGTAAATAAAAAATATTATGAAAAAAAGCCGAGATGAATTTATTCAAGAAAATTCTCCTTGCGGAGGTTTTTTGCAATCCGATAATTGGATAAATTTTCAGTCCGATTTCGGGATAAGAAATCACAAAATTTCGGATAGGAATTTTTGGTCCAATATTTTGGAGTATGAATTGCCCTTGGCGGGAAAGTATTTTTATATTCCTCGCGGTCCGGTGACCGACCAAAACATAGAACAGCAGGAGATGGAGGGTTTGCTGGGGGATTTGATAGAATTGGCTAAAATTAACAAAGCCGGCTGGATAAGAATCGATAATTATAATCAAAAAATAGAGAAGATTTTGAAAAATAAAGGCAATCAAGTTTTTAAGGCTCCTCACGATATGCAGCCGAAGCAGATTTTTATGATTGATATCAGTAAGACGGAAGAAGAAATTTTGGCGGAGATGAAACCGAAAACAAGATATAATATAAATTTAGCCCGGAAAAAGGGAGTAAAAATAAGGTTGATTGAAAAAACAAAAGATAACACTAAAAAAATAGATAAATTTTTGGATTTAATAGAAGAAACGGGAAATCGAAAGGGTTTGGTTTTTCATCCGCGAGAATATTATGAAAAAATGTTGAAAAATATTGCGGATAAAAACTTAAAATTATATGTGGCCGTTTATAAAAATAAAATAATTGCCGGAGCGTTGTTGTTAATTTACGGAAAAATCGCCACCTATTTGCACGGAGCTTCCGGTTCGGAAGACAGAAATGTAATGGCGCCTTTTCTTTTGCAATGGGAGATGATAAAGGAGGCCAAGAAAATGGGGGCCTCCAAATATGATTTTGGGGGGATAAGTGTGGATGAAGAAGATAAAAAAAGGGAGCAAAGTTGGGCGGGAGTAACCAGGTTTAAAAAAGGATTTTCCAAGAATGCTAGGCCGGTTGAATTTTCCGGCAGTTATGATATAGTAATATATCCGATAAGGTATCGGATTTACAGAATCTTGCAAAAGATTAAAAGTGTTCTTTAGGAGGCGCAAAGATGATAATAAGCAGAGAGAAGAGACCTTGGCACAGTTTGCCGGTTTTTAAGACGGCTACTCGAAACAATTGGCGCAAAACCATTTTGGCCCTGTATTGCGCCAAGGGCTGGTTTTTTTCCGTTAAAAGAAAAGACAAAAGGTGGGAATTTGTGCACGCTTACAGGGTGGTGCAAATTCTTATTTTTCATGGAATAAGAGACGATGAAATTTTGGCTGCGGGAGCCCTGCATGATGTTTTGGAAAATATAAGTTTCCTAATGGAGGAAAAAATAGAGTGCGCTTTTGGCAGGGAGGTTTCTTTGGCGGTTTGGATCTTGAGTCGTCAAAAGGGGGAAGATGAAAAATTTTATTTTTCCAGAATCGGGGAGGATTTGGATACCATTTTGGTCAAGCTGGCGGATCGTCTCCATAACCTTAGGAATATGACCAAAAACCTGGGAAAAGGAGAATTTTTTACCCCCGAAAGATTAATCGATCAGATCGAGGAAACTTGGGAGTACATCGTGCCATTGGCGATCAAGGCTTCCGTCATAGGATGTGAATATCGAAAAAGCATTATTGATATTCACGAGGAAATTTTGCGTTCTTTGGCTGATGCCGAATGGGCGATTTCCAATTTTAAAAGAGTCTAGTTTTCAATCAATTGAAAACCGGACTCGATTTTTTTTAATTAAATTTAATTTAAATATGCCCAAAATAACAATTTTAGCCATAGGAAAAATGAAAGATCGAAATTTTGCCGATGCTTTTGGCGAGTATATCAAAAGAATCAATCCGTTCGCCATGGTTTCAATTCAAGAGTTATCGGCGGAATCTTTTTTTGACAATTCGGATAGAGAGAGAATAAAAAATAAAGAGGGTCAAAGAATAAAAAATTATTTAGAAAAGAGAAGAGGCGGGCGAATCATTGTTTTGGATGAGGGTGGTAGACAAATTGATTCAAAAAATTTTTCACAGTTACTATTTGAAGCCGAGGGAAGAGAAATAATTTTTGTAGTGGGCGGAACGCTCGGTTTAAGCGCGGAAATTTTAAACCTTAGGCAAGTCGATAAGATAAGTTTTTCCAAAATGACTTTTCCGCATGAGTTGGTCAGGGTGATTTTGGCGGAGCAAATTTATCGGTCGATTGCCATAAATAAAAATAAACGGTATCATTATTAGTGAATAAAGAAGATATTAAAAAAGCCATTGTTTTTTTTGGATAATCATTATTCGAAATTTTATTTTATTAATAAAAGAATCTTTTTTGGAAAATTAATTTAGTATCATAGTATTGGAAAAGTTTTTATTTAATAAAATCCCCGATTATTAATCATTAAATTTAAAAATATGAAGCACATTATTAATTGGCTTTTGATCACTGTGGCTGTTTTTGTCAGCGCCGAGTTGCTTCCCGGGGTGGAGGTTGATAGTTTTTTTACCGCTTTTTTGGTAGCGGTTGTTTTGGGGGCGATTAACTTATTCCTCAAGCCCGTATTGATAATTTTGACTTTGCCGATAAATATTTTTACTTTGGGACTTTTTACTTTGGTAATCAATGCCGGATTGATTATGCTGACGGATAAAATTGTCGGACCCGGTTTTGAGGTGGGAGGATTTTGGCAAGCTTTGCTGTTTAGTCTTTTGATGTCCTTGGTTCATTTTGTATTGCATCAATTCGGAAAAAAGTAAATTTTTTATTTTATTATGAAAACTTATTATACTCAAAAACAACTGGACAGTTTTAAGAATTTTAGAAAAAATGTAATCGGTGACAACAAAAGAGTGTCCGGGGTTTTGCGAAATAAGGAAGATTTTTTTTATAAAAAATTAAAAGAATTCAGACGGGGCGGAATAAGCAGTCGGGAAATGCGCTCTATAATAGGAGAAATTTATCAAAATACCAAGGATCCCATAAATAGAAAAGGGGCGATTGTTTTGGCTCAAGAAATATTAGGAGGATCGCGTCATATGATAAGGAGGCCGAAGAAATTAAAAGGAATCGATATTTTAAAAGAGAGAAAGAGTGCCGAATTTAATCGCTTTGATCGAAGAGATTTAAGTAGACCTCAAGATTCAAGCTTGTCCGATACCCGGAATCCAAGCAATAGCATTTCTATCAGAAAAAAGGGTTATAGCGGAATAAAATTAGTTAGTTAAGTGAGTTGGGAATTATTTTTTGAAAATATTCAAAGTCGATTCGATCCGAGCCAACCTACATTCTACCTTGAACTGCAATTTTTCCTTCTACAAAAACCTCGTAGGG
>JAZHDF010000042.1:0-4935 GCA_036584565.1 Candidatus Moraniibacteriota bacterium | reverse complement strand
AGCGATTATTTTTTCTTAACTGCCTTTTTGGCGGGAGTTTTCTTTTCTTTGGCGACTTTGGCGGTCTTTTTTTCTTTTTTCACGTTTTTCAATTTGGCGGAAGCCTCGGTTAATTTGCGGAATCTCTCCACTCGTCCGGCGGTATCAACCACTTTTTTGTCTCCGGTAAAGAAAGGATGACATTGTGAGCAGATTTCAACTTCCATATCTTTTTTGGTGGCGCCGGTTTCCAGGATAGCTCCGCAGGCGCATTTTATAGCGGTTTTGTAATATTGAGGATGAATGTCTTTTTTCATAATTTTATCGATTTCAAAAAATGAAATAATTAGATTTAAAAATAAAGTATAACCAAAAATTAAGCCGGCTTGCCGGCAGTTCGGTACAAAGAAAATACTAGCACAAAAAAAAATAATTGACAAGAGCGCTTATTTTGCTATACTGTTTTTGTGTCCCCGGGGCATTATTTTTTGTTTTGCTTGGGGAAGATAATTTAAACATGTCTTTTTCGGACTCGTTCCTGTCTCGATATTTATCGGGATTATGAGTCGCAAAAACGAAAAGAGGCAGAGGATTAATTTAATAATAACAAGGAAAATGATCAAGAAAAAAGAAGCATCTGTTGTCGCAGAAGATGTTAAAAAAAACGCCGATAAAAAAGATTCTTTGGAGGAAAGATATAAGTTGAATTTTTCCAAGGAAGAAATTAGTTTGGAAAAGATGCTAAAAAAGGGAGTGCATTTCGGACATAATAAATCTTGTCGCGACCCCAGAATGGATAAGTTTATTTTCGGCTCTAAACGCGGAATTAATATTATCGATTTGGAAAAAACCAAAGACTGTTTGGAAAAAGCGATTGAATTTGCCAAGGGTATCAAAAAAGAAGAAAAACAAATTTTATTTGTAGGAACAAAAAAACAAGCCAAGGCTATCATTAAGATAGCGGCTCAAGCTTGCGAGATGCCTTTTGTGGAAGAACGCTGGCTGGGCGGCACCTTTACCAATTTCGGCGTTATTCGTAAAAGAGCTCAATATTTAAAAGATTCTCAGGAGCAAATGGAAAAAGGCGGTTTTGATAAATATACCAAATTGGAAAAATTGAAGAAATTTGAAGAATTAGAAAAGTTGGAAAAGAGAATGGGTGGAATCAAGGAGATGAAAAATTTACCGGCGGCTGTTTTTATTTCCGATATCAAAACGGACGAAATAGCGCTCAGAGAGGCGATGAGTGTCAAAATACCAGTTATCGCTATTGTGGACACCAATGTTAATCCCGAAAAAGTCGATTACCCGATTCCGGCCAATGATGATGCGGTTTCCTCGGTTAAAACCATAATGGAATATTTTGCCGGCGCAATCGTTAAGTAATTTTTTAATCAATTAAAAAATAAAAATATGTCTTTGGAGCAAATAAAAAAAATAAGAGAAATAACCGGAGCGGGCATGGTTGACGTTAAAAAAGCTCTTGAAGAGGCTGGCGGAAAAGAAGAGCAAGCGATTGAAATTTTGAGAAAAAGCGGTCAGGTCAAGGCTTTGAAGAAAAGCGAGAGAGAAGCCAAGGAGGGGGTAATCGGTTCCTATGTTCATTCCAATTGTAAGATTTGCGCTATGGTTAAACTTTATTGTGAAACCGATTTTGTAGCCAGAAATGAAGAATTTAGAGAACTGGCCAAAGATATCGCTATGCACATCAGCGCTATGAATCCTAAATTTTTGAAGCCGGAAGATGTTGATGAGAAATTAATCGCCAAGGAGCGGGAGATTTGGGCGGAGCAAATGAAGGACGAAAAAAAACCGCAAGAAATAATGGATAAAATAATGGAAGGAAAAGAGAAGAAATTCAGAGAGGAGATTTCTTTGTTGACTCAACTTTTTGTCAAAAATCCGGATATTAAAATTAGCGATTTGATAAACGAAAAAATCGGAAAAATCGGAGAAAAAATAGAAATTGGGGAGTTTATTCGGTTTGAGCTTTAATTTTTCGGGCAATTTTTTTTGTTTCTTATTTTGTGCTATAATAAACAAGCAGAGAGGTTGACGGTCTGTTTAAAATTCTAATTATGTTTAAATATTTGGTTAATTTGTCGGGTTGGGGGGATCTCAAGGAGTGTGTCAGTTCGGTCGAGTTTTCAAAAGGAGCAAAGGTGATTGTAGAAGACGAAACCGGGGGAGTTTTGGGAATTATTAAAAAAGAATCCGATAGGGAAAACAGAACGGATTTTGATGGGGAGGTTTTCAATATAGTTCGAGAAGCTACCGCTAAAGATCTTAAATCTCAGGAAAAAAACGAAAAAAAAGAAAAAGAAATTTTGGAGATTTGTCGCAAAGAAGCTAAGCGAATGCAGTTGGAGATGAAATTTGTGGATGTCTTCATTACCTTAGGCAAGGGGGTTATTATCATAACTTTTATTGCCGACGGAAGAGTGGATTTTCGTCAATTGGTTAAAAATCTTTCTCGTATTTTTCATCGCTCGGTGCGTATGAGGCAAATCGGTTCCAGGGATGAGGCCAGAAATTTGGGTGGCTGCGGAGTTTGCGGTAAGGAATTGTGTTGCGTAAAATTTTTGGGTGAAATTCCCAGCATTTCCACCGAAATGGCCAAGTTGCAAAATGTATCTCAGAGGGGTTCGGATAGAATTTCGGGAATTTGCGGGAGGCTAATGTGTTGTCTTTCTTATGAGGCGGAGCAGTATCGAGAGATGTTGCGAGGTTTGCCGGAAGTTGGCAGTCAGGTCAAGATTGCCAAAGGAAAAGGGGAAGTGGTTGAAATAAATCCCTTAACTCGGGAAATAAAATTAAGATTATCGACCGATGAATTCGTAATAATTAAAAAAGAGGATCTAAAATAAAAAAATGTTTTATCTGAGTTTTATTCTGCCGCCGGTTATTATAGTCCTAAGTTTAGCTTTGATAATTTTTTTGATTTCTCGTAAAGCTTTAGAAATAGAAAGAGAAGTAATAATCGGAGAAAAAAAGGATAAAGAAAGCCGTTTAAAAATGGAAGTTAAAAGCCGGTGGTTGCATTTTTTGGAAAAAATGGCTCATTGGTTTAAGATTTTTTCTTTGCGATTGCATAATTGGGTGGAGAAACGTTTGGTTTTTATCAAAAATCAGAAAAATGAAATAGAATCCGATATGGACAAGAGAGAAGCTGAAAAAAATAAAGAGAAGATCAATTACTTTAATGAGGATTTGCCAATAGCCGGAGAGAAGCGGGAGGAAAAAATTGTTTTTCCGGAAAAAGAAGAAAAGAAAAATTCAATGGATGTGGTCAAGGGGGGGCGAATCAATCGTATAAGAAGAATTTTTGCCAGAAAGGAGGAGCCGGTTTTGATGCAGGAAAAGGAAAAAGATGATTTTCCGGCATTTAAGGCGGAGCGTGTTATGATAAGTGAAGAGGCGACCTATCCGGAGGAAAAAAAGGAGGAACTGGAAAATATTTTAGTTGAAAGAATTGCCGCCGACCCCAGGGATATAGAGGCTTATGAAAGGTTGGGAGATTATTATGTCAGTCAGGGCAACAAATCCGATGCAGAGGCTTGTTATAAGCAAGTTTTGAAATTAAATCCGCAAAGCCTGAGCGTCAGAAACAAACTGAGTCGGTTCAAAAGGCAGAGATTTTAAAAAGGGTTTACAATTTTTCTATTTTAACATAGAATTATTTAGTATTTGTTTTTTAAAAAAATATTGCACCTTGTCGGATTTCGAGAAGATTAATCGGATTAATAAAATGAGGAAGTTTATTGATAAATAGGCCACCTTAGCTCATCCGCCAGCTGGCGGAGGTAGAGCAACTGTTTTGCGCCAGTCCTGCATTGAATTAAAGTTAAATAAGGCCACCTTAGCTCAGTTGGTAGAGCAACTGTTTTGTAAACAGTAGGTCGTCGGTCCGAGCCCGACAGGTGGCTCCCAAATAATTAATTTATAATTTCTGGTTTCTAATCAGTTTTTAATTTGAAATTTGATTATTGAGATTTGTTTGGAAATTGGAAATTGTTTATTGATAATTTGAGCGTCTTTGACGCGATGTGGGTCGGTGGCAGAGCGGTCAATTGCATCAGACTGTAAATCTGACGACTTCGGTCTACGGCGGTTCAAATCCGTCCCGGCCCACAATTATGTAAAATTCTAAATTCCAAGCACCAAATTCGAAACATAAATCCATGGTTTTATTTCGGGTTTCGAAATTAGGATTTCGGATTTTATTATAATGCCGTTGTAGCTCAGTCGGTAGAGCGTTTCCATGGTAAGGAAAAGGTCCGCAGTTCGATTCTGCGCAACGGCTCAGGGGATGGCATGGTAAGGAAAAGGTCCGCAGTTCCCCGCCTACCGGCAGGCAGTGATTCTGCGCAACGACTCAGAAATTTAATAAGAATTAATTTGTTTAGCTTGTAGAATTTAGCTGGCAGCTTGCGGGAAATTACCCAAAAAGCTAAAAACTAATCACCTAAAAAGCTGATTTATAAAAATATGGCCAATGAAAATCTGGTAAAAATGCGATGCACCGAGTGTAAGAATATCAATTATTATACCGGCAGAAACAAGAAGAAAATCAAAGAGAAGTTGGAAATGAAAAAACATTGCAAGTTTTGTAAAACCCATACTCTTCACAAAGAAATGAAAAAATAATTCAAATTGCCACAAGTTTTTCTTGTGGTAATTTTTTGCGGGATTCGTATAGTGGTAATACACCGGTCTCACCCGTCAGTCGCGACTGACGGGTGTCTCCAAAACCTAGTTTATGCATTATGTGTATGTTTTAAGATTAGACAAGGTGGGAGGAAAAGAGTTTTATATAGGCTCGACTGTTGACTTGAGAAATAGATTGGAAGAACATAATAAGGGATACACAAAAACAACCAAAGGAAGAAATCCTAAATTAGTTTAGGCTCTAGACCATCAGAAGCTATGATATAATAGCCATATGATGCTAAACAA
>JAZHDF010000041.1:0-5010 GCA_036584565.1 Candidatus Moraniibacteriota bacterium | reverse complement strand
AAAGATTTAATTAGAATTTTACATAAATATTAATTAGTTTGATGGTCTAGAGCCTCTAAAAATATTTCTAAATTAAAATAAAACCAGACATAATCTATCTAACTCAAACAATCTCCAGACCTTTGGATTTTTTTGAAGCCTTCATTTTCCAGCCTATCGTTGCCAGAGCCAAAAATAAGCCTACCAAAGAGACAACGATTGATAGAAGGATAAAATTATTTTTGGCTTTTTGAGTGGGAGAAATCGCCTGACCGCTCACCACCGAAACAGCTTGGGCGGTTTTAACAAACACCAATGGATTGCTTTTTTGGGTTATTTTTCCCGAATCCTCGCTTACCGTCACATAAACTTGATGCTCCCCGTCTTCCAATTCATTTTCCAAAACATAAGACCAATTGCCGTCCTTATCGGTTTTAACGGTCAAAACAATCGGATCCTCGCTGTAAACATAAACTTTTAATTCCGTATTCGGCGGACCGAACCCTTCCAATTTTAAATTTTTCTTTCCTCCCGAACCCTCGGTAAGCTCGACTTTGGAAACTCCCAAGCCTTCAGTTACCGAAGCGTTGCTTTTTTTGGCATTATCTTTTTCGACTTCCCCATCTTCATCCTCTTTTTCATCTTCATTTTCTTGATAAGCCAAAGCCGAGGGCAAAAAATTCCGCTCTTCATTTTCCGGAATTTCACTATCCTCTGCTAGGGGAGTTTGGATTAATGATGTATTTTCCGGCTCAACTTGCAAATCCGTTTTTACCGGCAAAACATTTTCTTGTTGAGTAATTGGTAAATTTTCCTGATCGGTTTTTCCGGAAACTTCATCCGACCAATCGCCCTTTTCACAATCATTTAACGCTCGAACCTTGAAATAATAAACCGTACCGGCCCTCAATTCATTAATGATAAAGTTTTCTATTTCACTGTCATCTATATCCTCTACTTTCCACGGGTAATCCCCGCTGGCAGTTCCGTATTTTATCTCATACTCATCATCATCTCCGCTCGCTTTATCTATCTCCAAAACCACAGATTTGGAATCTCTCGCTTTAACGGAAATAATTTCCGGCTCGCCGGGCTTGTCCAAATCACAAGAATCCAAATCATCCTCGGAAGAAGAAACCGTACTAATAGTGGAATCGGAAGAAGAAGCATCCCCAACTGTTGAATTATCGGCAACGGGAATTATACACCCGCCGGTGGTAAAAGATTGATTAAGCGCCACTCCTTCATTGGAAGATGCATCCAAGGAACGAATTTTATAATAATAAAGCGTACAGGCATTAAGCCCCGAAATATTTAAACTATGAGTCTGCGCCAAGGATGTGTCGCTGACATTTTGACCGTAATTGATATCCGTTCCGTATTCCACAATCGAAGAAGCCGGCTCATCGGTTGCCCAATTGATTATTGCGCTATTGATATCCGGAATTGAATTTACCGAACTGATAACCGGCGGAACTGTATCCCCCGGAATTATTGAACAACCCCCGGTGGTAAAAGATTGATCGGAACTAGAACTTTGATTTAAAGAGGAATCTTTGGATATGATTCGAAAATGATAAACGGTGCAAGCGCTTAAGCCGGAAATTGTTTCACTGTGAGCCGTTTGTAAAGTAGCAAAATCAGATATCTGTCCGTAACTTGTAGTATGACCGTATTCTATGCTGGTTGTTGTCGTCTCATCGGTACTCCAAGTTATTACAACACTGTTTACTCCCGGAAAAATATCAATCAAACTTATACTCGGAGGAGTTGTATCGGCCGAAGAAACACTCACAGTTGCGCTAGAAGAAACCGAGATGTTGCCGGCCGAATCCTTGGCCCAAGCATAAAGGGTTTTGGTTCCCTCGGAGTAGAAAGTGTAGCTTGTCTGAGGAACGCTTGACCAACCGGAATTGCTTAAATCGGGAATAGTATTGGTCTCGGTCACCAAATACCCCGCCACGGCATTACTATCCGTTGCGGCAAAATTACTCACACTTACCGTCAATGAAGTTGAGTTTGTAGGAACGCTAAAAGCGGTGATAACCGGGGGAATTGTGTCGATGAGGATATCTAAGGATGCGGCGGCGGATGCCGAATTTTTATTTATATCGTAAGCGTTAAAATAAAATGAATGTATTCCATCGCTTAAAGCCGAAACCGGGGTACAAATAAAATCCTCCGCCGGTTCGTCAAAATTACCGTCAACCGCAACGCAATCAGCCCATTCCGCACCCATATCAATGTTGAATTGAACCCTTGAAATATTGTTTGCATCCGAAACAACTCCTCCGGCAGAATAGAATTGATTAGCGGTAGCTCCGCCAACAAAACTAGGCGCTATATTTGGACCAGTCACATCAAACTGCCAATTAAAATTATTTCCCGAATCAACAATGTTTCCAAGAGTGGCATCTATTGGACTTGAGCTATTACTATCCATCACATCAAGATATGAAATATTGAGAGTACCGCTTGGGTTAATACTCCAATGAGTTCCTTCGGTTACAGAGCGCAAATTCAAAAAATTACCATTTGCTCCGTTCAAGGAAAGATTACCGGCAATATCCAAAGCTAATTCGTCAGTTCCAAAAGAAAGAGTATCCGAAGTTGAAATATTTTTGGTAAGATTATAAAAAATATTTTGACCCGAAATTGATTGATTTGTTCCGATAAGATGAACTGTACCGTTTCCGTGATTGAATGAGACTCCGCTTATAGCGGACCAGCTACCCCTTAAATTAATCGGGCTAGCCGAAGAAGCGTTTAGAATCCCTCCGTTTAAAACAATATCACCGCTTACGGTAGTGGCTCCACTCAAAGTCAGACTACCGCTTTGACAAATAAGATTATTGTTTATAATTAAATCATCTGCCTGAGAAATAATATTTCCGCTTCCTCCTATTGTGAGATTATAGTATTGAGTCCCGGTTTTCAGAGAATTGACCGTTAAGCTCCCTTCAATTCTGACCGTCCCGCTATCGACATCATTCACAAATCCTTCAATACTCTGACTGTCAGTATTTTGCAAAATTAATTCTCCTTCATTACTAAAGCCTCCTCCATCCTTAATGAAGAGATTCCAATTGGAAATATCCAAACTCGCCCCTGCGCCTATATTTATCCCAGCTACCAAATGAGACTGAGAAAATATTGGTTGGTTAGCTGTTTGCGGTATAGTAACAATCGTGTAGGGATCAGGAATTTCTCCGGTATTCCAACTCAGGGGATCTTCAAAGCTCTGAGTGTTTCCAAACCAAGTAGCTGAAGTGTGTTTTTTGTGATAGCCCAATTCATATATTTCTGAAGGCAACAAAGCTCGATTATAAAGTCTGACATCGTCCATTTGCCCGATGAAATTTCCCAACTTAAAAACAGTCGAAGAATATTCAACTAAACCAACAGCATTGAGTGTGCCTATTTCTACTCCATTTAAATAAATCCTCACTTGATCACTGCTCAAAACTCCGGTAAGGTGCATCCAATTACCCAGAACAATGGCAATAGGGGAGCTCTGAACACCTCCGGCCTTGAAATAAATCTGTGAACCTACAACATAAAAACCAAATCCCTGATTTTGGACAATATCCGAATAATTACCACCTAAAACAGTTCCATCAGCAGGAAGCTGATCAAATTTCACCCACATTGAAAAAGTAAGCTTATTTACCGGACTAACACCGATCTGATTTGAAACTTGGACATAGCTACTTAATGATGGAAAATATATACTTCCCGAATTGGGAAACGCGGTTGTTGAAAAATCTCCCGAATATGCGGCTCCATTAAATATTGTACTGGTATTTCCATCCCCGCTCGAATCATCTAAATTATTATCAAACTTCCAATAACCCAACATTGAATCATCCAAAGGCGCCGCCCAAGAATAAAAAGGCAAAAATAAA
Organism: Candidatus Moraniibacteriota bacterium; assembly: GCA_036584565.1. Taxonomy (GTDB): domain Bacteria; phylum Patescibacteriota; class Minisyncoccia; order Moranbacterales; family UBA9337; genus UBA9337. The sequence continues at coordinate 1,126 of JAZHDF010000041.1, read as the reverse complement.
AAAAGCGCCGCAAGAAAAGTCCCCATTAAAAAAAATGTGAAACTTTTTGCAGATCCCGCTTGATTAAATATTTCGCTTTTCATTATTTTTTGTTTTCTTTATTATAGCACAGTTTTGTTTTTTTAAAAACAAAAAAGGTTAATCTTTAATGATAACCTTTTTTGATTTACGAGTTTAGCTTTTTCCCAGCTTGGTGGAAATCGCCAAAACATAAACGGCGGAAATTCCGACAACAGTATAAACAATTCTGGAAAGGACTGACATATCGCCAAAAATAGTGGCTACCAAATCAAAATTCAATAATCCGACCAAACCCCAATTCAACCCTCCTACCGCTAGCAGAATAATAGCGACCCAATCAATGATGTTTAGCTTATTCATAATAAACACCCCCTTTCCGCTTATAAATATTTTGTTTTTCATCCTTATCAGCTATTTGAATCCTAACACAAAAAAGTATTTTATACAAGATCCGAAATCAAGAATAATTTTTAATAAATCCTCTTTAAAGAATAAAAAAGTTTCCTAAAATTATTTTTTATTTAATTTAATAATCTTTATAACCCAAATTTTTTAAATCTTTTTTTACATTTTTGACAAACTTTCCGAATTGACGCTTCTTTTCTTTTTTTTGCAACTGACTCAATTCATAATGTTCAGCTTCTTTTTTCAAATTTATATAATTTTTATATTTGCCCTCCTCTATCTCACCGGCTTTCAGAGCCGCCAAAACCGCGCACTCGGGTTCATGAATGTGCATGCAATCGATATATTTGCAATTTCTTGCCAGCGCCGCTATATCGGCAAATGACTCTTCGAGTCCCATCCGCACATCGGTCAATCCAACTTCCCGCACTCCGGGATTATCAATCACAATTCCGCCCTCTTTTAAAAAATACATCTCTCGTGTAGTGGTAGCATGTTTGCCTCTCCCCGAATGTTTACCGATTTCTTCGGTTTTTATAATTTCTCCCTCCAGTAAACTGTTAATAAGTGATGACTTACCTACCCCCGATGAGCCCAAAAAACAATATGTTTTATTTTTTTCGATATATTTTTTCAGCTTCCCCAATCCTTCCTCCGTTAAATTGCTGGTTATCATTATTTTTACATCTCCCAATCTGCT
>JAZHDF010000040.1:0-23336 GCA_036584565.1 Candidatus Moraniibacteriota bacterium | reverse complement strand
TATATTTCATGGTCTTTTTTAACAGTATAGCATAAATTTGCTATACAAGACCCTTAATTTAAAATTAAAAGTTAAAAATTAAAAATGGCAATTAACAATTAAAAGTTGAGCATTTTTTAATTTTTAAAATATCAAAATTTAATGCTTTCATGAACTTTTAAATTTAAATTGTAATTTTTAACTTTGCATTTTTAACTTTTAACTAAAATAAAACCGCCAAAACAAAACTTAGAATTGCCGAGGTCCCTTTGTAAGAGGACGGTTCCACTCAGCTTCCCGGTTTTATTTGGGCGACTTATGCGGATTTATCTTGCTAAATCCGCTAAAAACACAAGCTCCGCAATTGGTTAGTTTGCCTCAAGGCTTGATTTAATTTTAGCTATGATGTATTATAAACCGGTTTCAGGGTGTGGTCAAGGGAGAAAATGTTTAGTTCTTTTTTTTAAAAAAGAGGTGCGTTATGAAATATCCCGGAAAGATTATCGAGGGCTTCGATTGGCCGGCAACATTGGAAGGAGGCAAAGGCGGATTATTATTTTTCTCCGGACCGCCGGAATTTCATATTTTGCAGTACAATGTCCCGTTTATGTTTGGCGGGAAAGTGTTTTGGTTCAGAGAAGCTCCTTTGAAAAGGGAGAGTTGCGCCTATTTGCACATTCATCTCAAAAGGCGAACGGAGGAGATAAAAGTGGGCATTCCTTTTTACATAAAAAACGGGATGTTTACAATTTTGGAGAGGCCAATCGGACCAACCAGGGTTCATGTTGTAAGGCAAACTTACATCTTCTAAAGAAGGAGGAAATAGATGGCCTTGGAATTTTCTTGTGAAGGAAAGGGATTTAAGCTGGATGCTTATCTTATAGCACAAGTTTCCAGCTTGCAAAATGTAAAGGTTAGGGTGTCTTTTTTTGATGAAAAATGTGAGCTTTTAAGCGAGGAGTACAGCGGAGAAATAAAAAAAATCAGGGAAGTTTGCTCCTATTGCAGCAAAAGGATTTCCGAGAATGAAAATTGTCTCAAAGCGGAGGTGAATAATTTTTTGTTATATCACTCTCCAAAGAAAATTTCTATAAAATTTTCCACGATGTGTCCAAATTGTCAAATGGAGCAGGATGAAATTATTCTGTTTCCCGGCGACAGTTTCGGAATTTTTTTTGAAAAGAGATAATGTTTTTCGGGGCGAGGGATTGACCTATCTAGGTCAATCCCTCATTTTATTTTTTACTCCAAATGAATATTTTCTTCCATTTTGGCAAGAGCTTTTTTTAGCGCCGGGTGCTTGGTGAGCGTAGGATCTGTGGCGATTATTTTTTCGGCTTCTTGGGAGGCATACTTTATCATTTTGATGTTGGTAATATTTTGTAAAGTGCTGTCGGCCAAGCCGGATTGACGAGTGCCGATAAAATCCCCCGGACCGCGGAGCTCTAAATCTTTTTGGGCCACCTTAAAGCCGTCGGTATATTTTTCCAAGATATTCAAACGGTCGGTTTTGGTTTTGGCGAACAAAAAACAATAAGACTGATGCTCGCCACGACCAACTCGACCGCGAAATTGATGCAATTGAGAGAGTCCGAAACGATGCGCTTCCTCGATTATCATCACAGTGGCATTGGGGATGTCGATCCCCACTTCGATTACCGAAGTGGAAACCAAAATATCAATCTCTCTTTTTTTGAAAGAAAGCATTATGGCTTCTTTTTCCTTGCCTTTCATCCGACCATGGAGGAGTCCCAATTTGAATTCCGGAAAAACATCCCGGGAGAGGCGCTCATGTTCGGAAATCGCCGCTTTGAGTTCGGATAATTTTTCCGATTCTTCCACCAATGGCAAAATAACAAAAGCTTGGCGGCCTTTTTTGATTTCTTCTTTGATAAAATTATAAATTTCATTTTGTTTGGTTGGCAAAACCATTTGAGTAATAATCGGTTTGCGATTTTTGGGCATTTCGGTAATCAAAGAAACATCCAAACTGCCCAAAAGAGTCATTGAGATAGTGCGGGGGATAGGGGTGGCGGTCATAGTCAAGAAATGGGGAATTTTGTTTTTTATGCCGTCGTTTATTTCGGAAGATTTTTGTTGGAGATAGCTCCTTTGGGCTATTCCGAAGCGATGTTGTTCGTCGATGATAATGAGTGCCAGATTTTTAAAACGAATATCTTTTTGGATAATAGCGTGAGTGCCGATAACTATATTAGTGGCGCCATTTTTTATATTTTCCAGTATTTTATCGCGCGTTAGTTTCTCTGTAATTGAAGAATAACTTTTAATTTTTAAATTTTTATTTTCTGAAATTTTTGAATTTATTTTAATGACTGATAACTTTTGACCGATGACACTTTCCCGATTAATATTTACCATTTTGTAGGTGTTGGTCAAAAGTCCGACAGAAACATTAAAATCCGACAAGAGCTTAGAAAAATTCTTAAAATGCTGAAAAGCCAAAACCTCGGTGGGCGCCATAATTGCCACCTGAAAGCCGTTTGTTGCCGCCTGCAGAGCGGAAAGGACGGATACTATTGTTTTGCCTGAGCCGACATCCCCGTTTAAAAGTCTGTTCATCGGATGAGGCTTGGCCAAGTCTTCCTTGATTTCTCGATAAGCCTTTTTTTGATCATTGGTTAGCTGAAAAGGCAGGGAGTCAAGAAATTTTTGTTCAATTTCTTTTTTTGTTTTCAAGGCGATAGCTTTTTCTTCTTTGAAAATCTTTTTGATTTCCAAGGCGCGAAGTTGAAGGAGAAACATATCAAAAAAAGCGAATCTTTTTTGGGCCACCAAATAAGAATTTTCCGATTGGGGAAAATGGATATCATAGAGAGCTTTTTTGAGAGAGGGGAGATGATATTTTTTTAGAATCTCTCTATCCAGCGGGTCTTCGATCTCAAAATCATGCCTGAAAATATTTTCTATTTGCCAACGCAACCATTTGGAACTAATACCTTTGGTTTCCGGGTAAATCGGCACGATTCGTCCCGTGTGGTTGGGTCTTTTTTCAGCGATTTCCCAAGTTGGATTGGAAATATAAAACCCGTTTTTATCCGATTTAATTTTTCCGCTCAGGCGCAGATTTTTGTGTTTGGCAAAAATGTCAATCAAATATTTTTGATTAAACCAAGTGGCGCGAATTATCCCTGTCTCATCTTGCAGATAAATTTCGATAATGCTGATTTTTTTTCGCCAGCTTCTTTTTAACCCGAATTTGACAATCTCTCCGCTGACAGTGGCGGGCTCCTCGGGTTTTAGCTCGGAGATATTTAAAATCTTGGACAAATCGTCATAGCGATTGGGGAAATGCCACAAAAAATCCCTCACCGCAAAAATCCCCAATTTTTTGAGTTTTTCAACTTGCTTGGGGCGAGTAGGGAGAAATTCTTCAATTTTGGTTTCGAGCTCAAACATACTTCGGAAATTATAGCATAATTTTGGTAATTGGTAAGGGGTGGTAGCGATTAGTAAGTAGTAGTGGATAATCAAAAAAGGTTGGAGATTTGGGATTTAATAAAATTATTCAATATACAATATCCAATAATTATTCAATAACCAATATTTTAATCTTCAATTGAATATCTTAATATTTAACTATTAAATGTATATTGAGTATTGATTATTAAATATCAAAAAAAATCCTTGACAAGAGGCTTATTTTTTGCTATGGTTTGGGTTAAATAGGCAATCGGTGCCTAAGTAGTTTTTTTAAAAATCTTTCCTGGAGGGAAGACTATGAAAAAGATTATTGCAGTTATGTTGGCATTTGTTGCTTTTTCCTGGATGGGGACTGCTCAAGCCTTACAGGTAGATTTCCTGACTAATATATCGGAAATCGAGGTGTTGACGGGAGAAATCGCAGGGGGGTTCCCCTTTGCGGATTACTCGGAGACCTGGATTAATCTCTGGGTAAACAACGATAGCACTGAGGCTGTAACCTTGAGCCTGCAAAGCGCTTCAGCAGGAGCACTGGAAGATCTATTTTTGATGCTGGTGGTTCCTCAGGACATATCAGTACCTCCGCTAACCGCAGTGGAAATACCATTCTTGGTTACCGCCCCGATTAAGTATTCCTTCTCGGTTGGGGATTATATTCCCGCCGAGGTGGGCGATTTCTCAACCCTGGTTACACTGAATTATTATTACAGCATAAATGGGGTTTCAGATTTCTTCAGTCGTACCGGCCAAACCATTACTGTCGTCGAGCCCAACAGCGGAGGAACGGCACCTGTTCCCGAGCCCGCCACTATGCTCCTTTTCGCCACCGGTCTGGCCGGTCTGGCAGCTGTCGGTCGCCGACGCCGCAAACAATAATGACCCCAAGGAGGGGGTCGACACGCTCCGCTAGGATATTAATCCCGGCGGAGCGTTTTAAGTTCAGCTGAAAAATCTTTTAGCTTAAATTTTGACAGATAGATAGTTGATTTTTAAAAAATAATTTTCGGACGAGTTTTTAAAAATAGACAAATAGGATTATAATAAAATACACTAAATTTTTCAAACAAAATGCATCCGTCAAAAATATTTCTTTCTTTCTTATTGTTTTTTATCGGAGGGGTGCTTTGGCAGTCTTTCCGGCCCCTGGGAATAAACGAATTATGGTTGGGGACGGTAGTTTTATCGGCCATCCTACTTCCCAATTACAAAAACAAAAAAGCAATCTTTATTTTCTTGGCGGGGATATTTTTTATTTTAGGAGCGGTTCGAACACAGTGGGAATTGCAAAAAATAGAAAAAATAAAGGAGCCGATTCAAATCCTCGAAATTACAGCCAAAATAATCGCCGAACCGGAAAAGAAAGAATATTATCAGAATTTATTGGTCGAGGTTCAAGAAAAAGAATTTTTGTCGGAAGGAGAGGATAGTTTGGCAAAAATTTTAATCCGGGCGGAGTTATTTGAAGATTTCGAATATGGAGAAAAAATAAAAATTAATTGTCAGTCGGAAACGGTCAAAAATTCAGGTTCCGAATTCGATTATAAAATGTATCTGGCCAAAGACCAGATTTACTATCTTTGTAAGAAAGCGAAAATTGAAAAAACCGACTCGCTTGAAAAAAATTTTTATTTTTACTTCATAAAGATTCGCAAAATTTTGGAAGGAAAAATAGATCAAGCAATTCCTCAACCGGAAGCCTCTCTGGCCAATGGGATACTTTTTGGCGGAAATCGTCTGAGCGAAGAAAAGCAAGATGTTTTTTCCAAAACCGGTATGACTCATATCGTGGCGGTCTCTGGCTATAATGTTACGATTATCGCTCAGTATTTGATGCTCTTGGGGATTTGGTTGGGCTTTTGGCGAAAGCAGGCTTTCTATTTCGCCTTTTTGGGCATTATTATTTTTGTGGCAATGATCGGTTTTCCCAGCTCGGCGGTCCGGGCGGGAGTGATGGGTCTCTTGATTTTGTGGGCGATAAAAAACGGACGCTTGGCCAATGCAGATAACGCCTTGATTTTGGCCGGAGGAATTATGCTCCTTATCAACCCTTTATTGTTGCGCTGGGATATCGGTTTTCAGTTATCTTTTCTGGCTACCTTGGGTTTGATAAAAATGGGACCTTTTTGGGAAAATTTTTTAATGGGAAAGCCTAAGCTCTTGGGCTTGGTCGAAATTGTGCTGATGACGGTAAGCGCCCAAATTTTTGTCTTGCCGATTTTGATTTATAATTTTAAACTTTTGTCTTTGGTTTCTTTATTAGCCAACTTGGCGGTTTTGCCGATTATTCCTTTTGCGATGTTGTTGTCCTTTTTGACCGCTTTGGGCGGATTAATTCTCCCTTTTTTGGGACAAATTTTTGGATATTCGGCTTATTTTTTGCTAAAATATATTATAGAGTCGGTCGAGTGGATGAGCGGTTTTAGTTGGGCTTTTTTGGAAATAGAAAGTTTCTCCGTTTTCGGAGTGGTTGTTTGGTATTTGGGCTTGTTTTGGTTGGTTAAAAAAATAAATGCAAAAAAAGATGCGTTTTAAAAAAATCGTTTATTTATTTTTAATATTTTTGATTTTTACGTCTTTGCTTTTGGGTTTGATAATTTTGAGTTTAAAAAAATCTCAACAATTGGAAGTCAGCTTTTTAAATGTCGGACAAGGGGACGCGATTTTGATTGAAAGCGGAAATAGGCAGGTCTTGATTGATGCGGGCAAAAACGGGCGGACTGTTTTGGAAAAATTGGGAGAAGAAATGCCTTTTTGGGATCGCACGTTAGAAACGGTTATTATTACTCATCCGGATTTGGATCATTACGGGGGGCTGGGAGACATCTTAAAATATTATCAAGTCGAAAGTGTCCTCAAGACCGAAGCTGAAAACACCGCCGAAGAGTGGCAAGAAGCTAAAAGAGATATCGAAAAAGAAAAGTCTATGGTCTTAAATTCAACTTTCGGAAGCACAATCGTTTTTCCCAACGGAGCCAAATTGGAAATAATCTATCCTTTTTCAAAAGTCGAGCAAAGCCCGGAGGATAAAAATGATACAAGTATCGTGGCTCGACTGGATTTTGGTGAAAATAGATTTTTATTTACCGGGGATTTGTCCCAAGCTGGAGAAGCGGAGTTATTGAAATACGGAGCGGATATCTCGGCCGATATTCTCAAGGTTGGTCATCACGGCTCAAAATCATCCTCGAGCGATAAATTTATCCAAAAAATAAATCCGCAACAGGCGATTATTTCCGTGGGTAAAAATAGCTACGGTCATCCGCATCCCGAGGTGTTGGAAAGATTGGAAAGTAATTCCGTTAAAATTTGGCGAACTGATGAAAGCGGAACTGTTAAATACAAATGCAAAAATCCCAACAATTTTTGCGAAATTTTTGTCGATTAATTTCCAATTAAAAATAAATTTCACCGGTATGTCGTTTTGTGTTAAAATGATAAATGATGACTTCTGGAAAAATTTTTAGTTTTTAAATAAAATCTAAAATTTTAAATTCTAGATCATTAATCTTCTTCTGTTAAATTGTCTGTCATTACAATCCCAAAAAAAAGAACTAGCCTTCTCTTATTAATAATGAGATTGCCACGTCGGAGTACCTCCTCGCAATGACAAGAGGATTATTGCTTTTTCGATGACAGTTGACTAATGACTCGATGACAAGATTTTCCCCGATTACTAATTACTGATTTACTAATGACTTGATGACAAGATATTCTCATTACCAATTCTTAATTTTTAATTTAACAAATGGATAAATCAAATTTAGTTTTCTTGGATACGGAGACCACCGGTCTCAATAAAGAAGACCGCCTCTGTCAGGTAGCTTTTAAATTTCAAGGCAAAGAGCATAGCGCTTTATTTAAGCCGGAAATTCCTATCAGCGTGGAAGCGATGGCGATTTCACATATCACCAACAGGATGACTGATGACAAGGAGGTCTTTAAAGATTCAGAAATGTTTCGGAGGCTTAGAGATATTTTTAACGATAGCAATATTTTAGTGGCTCACAATGCCGTTTTTGACGCGGAGATTTTGCGACGGGAGGGTTTAGAAATAAACAAGATGATCGACACCTGCAAAATGGCCGGCTATCTCGATAAAGAAGGAGAAATTCCGAAATATAATTTGCAATACCTGAGATATTATTTTGACTTTGAAATTCCCGATGCGCCGGCTCATAACGCTCTGGGTGACATCCGAGTTTTGGAGGTGATTTTCGATTATTTTTATGATCGTATGAAAGCGGAAGTCGGGGAGGAGGAAAAAATTATTCCCAAGATGTTAGAGATTTCAGCCCTTCCTCTTTTGATCAAGAAATTTTCTTTCGGCAAATATTTGGGAGAGAGAGTGGAGGAGGTGGCTCTGCGTGACAAAGGTTATCTGCAATGGCTCTTGGGAGAAAAGAAAAAAGCCCGGGAAAACGGAGAAGATGAAAGCGAAGATTGGATTTACACTTTGGAATATCACTTAAAAAGCAAAAATTCCTTGTTTTAGTTTTTAAATTAATTTTTTAAATTTAATCAAAAAATATGAAAGTCAAAGATATAATGAATAAAGAAGTAGTGGCCGTTTCGGCCGACACGGCGGTGAGCGAGGTAGCCGCTATCTTGGTGGAGAAAAAAATTCACGGCGTGCCGGTGGTGGATGAAGAAAATAAAATTATCGGAATAATAACCGAGACCAATTTCTTTGCTAAAGTGGACGGAGATTTTTACCTCACCCAATTTGTCCAAAATGTCAAAGAGAGCAAACTCCCCGATCCGGAGGATTTATCCAAAGAAAACAAAATTACCCCCGAGACTCGGGTTTACGATATTATGACCAAGGATTGTGTCTATGTCGATCCGGAGATGGAAACCGATAAATTGTTTGAAATTTTTAGGAAATACGGTTTTCATACTATCCCGGTGGCGACCGAAGGGGGGAAACTTTGCGGGATAGTGAGTATCGCGGATATCATAAAGATGAGTACCGATAAAAAATCTCCCGCTGAGGATAAGTAGGTTCAAATCGAGGGCCTGTGGATAACTTTTTTGTTTAGCTTGATTTTTAATCGGTTTTGTGCTATAATTAAATCATGAAAAGCAAAAACAAAAATACAAAAAAATATTATTAAGACTAAAATTTGGATAGTCTTTCTTTTGCTTTTTAAGCACCTTGAAATAAACAAAACTTCTGTGGAGGGTTTTGTTTTTTTGTTTCAATCTTAACTAAACGGAGGTAGAGAGATGAAGATGACTTATCGTGAAGCGATTAAAATTTTAATGCTTAGTCCTGTTTATTTCTCCAAGTATAATACTCTTTCGGACAGATTGAAAATGGTCCGGGATTATTGTCGTGATTTTAATGCTCCAAGATAAAACTTCAAACTTAATTTTAGAAAAAATATGAAGAATCCACACCTTGCCGTTGGCAATTAAAGAAGCGCAGATAAGACTATTCAGCGAAATAGTCGAAATTCTCGCGTTTTGCCAGCGGTTTTAGTTTGCGCTTGATTTATTTTTAAAACTTGATAGAATGTATTTGATGCGAAAAAAACGCATTCATTTTTTTATAATAGGCCCTATCGTCTAGCGGCTAGGACGTATCCCTCTCACGGATAAAACTGGGGTTCGATTCCCCATAGGGTCACGGGAAAAAGGTAATCAATAATCAGTAAATAGTATTCAGATCAAGGGTAAAATTTTCATTCTCAGGGAATCGAAGGGCGTAGCAAAAAGCAATCAGTTTTGCTTTTTGTAAGCCCGGGATCAAGGGTTGGAGTGAGTCCGGTGCCGAATAGGCACGACGAACGACAACCGGTGAGGATTCCCCATAGGGTCACGGGAAAGCAGTAAACAGTAATCAGTAATTGGTAAACAGTAGCTGGTAATCGAAGAAGAATTAAGAATTAATAATTTGAAAACAGAGGGGGTTGCTATTGAGTCATCGGTCAACAGTCATCAAGGAAATGTAAGCTTTTTCGTCATTGCGAGGAGGTACTCCGACGTGGCAATCTCGTTCGATACCGTCTGAGATTTACTTCGCGGATAAAAATTTCGGGTTTTTAAGAAATGCAATTATTAATCAGCAATCGATAAATAAAAAATTAAAGTAAGAGTCGGTTTTGAGATTTTAAATTTATTTAAGTTCTCTTTTTATTTTTATAAAAAACAAAAAATCGTATTTAAAAATTAGTTGATTTTCTCAAGCGGATTTGTTCGAAGAATCAATTTGGGAAATAAGAAATAAATGAAATTAGTCACACAAGAGGGTTTGAAAAAATTAAAAGAAGAATTGGAAGATAGACAAACTCGAGTCCGCCAATCAATTGCCAAATCTATCAAGGAAGCCAAGGAGCAAGGTGATTTGAGCGAGAATGCCGAATACAGCGAGGCCAAAAATCAACAATCGGAGAATGAAGCTAAAATCGCAATGTTGGAATCTATGATAAAAAATTCTCAAGTGGTGGACGATAGCGCTTCGACGGACGGTTTTATTAAAATCGGATCCAGAGCGGGAGTTAAATTTAATAACAAAGAAGTAACTTTTCATATTGTGGGGGCCAGCGAGGCCGATCCCAGTAATTTTAGGATTTCCAATGAGTCGCCGATCGGTAAAGCTTTGATCGGTAAAAAAGAGGGAGATACGGCCAAAGTGGAAACTCCCGGAGGCGTAATGAAATATGAAATTTTGAGCGTCAATTAAGAGCTTATAATCTTTCAAAAATAGCGATAAAAAGCCGGATTTAGTGGATAAATTCGGCTTTTTTGTTTTCCAAAGAGAGTATTTCGGAGATCCTTTTGGGGCTTAATTTCGGAGCCTGTAACTTTATCTAACTATTGACAAATTTTTAAAAATATGCTAGTATTTAAGGTTAATAATTTTTATTAAAGATATATGAAAAAAGCATTCAGAATGTCAATTATGATCTTGGGCTTTATCGCTTTGGGTCTTTCGGCTCAAGCGGCTCAAGCGGAAACCATTACTTTTGGCACCAGCGAGCGGATGTATGCTCCCAACTGCCATTGTAAGGCCGATGTTTCCACTTATGACTTAGCTCCTTGGTGTGATGCTAAGACCAGTTGCGATGGAGATACCGATACACATACAATTAATTTGGCAGCCGGAAATTACGAGGTAAAAGTTAATCTGGCCGGCTTGACCGATTACCAAAAATACGAAGTGGTGGTCTTAAATATAAACGGCAAGGAATATACTATTCCTGATCAGGGCGGAAACAGTTCCTCTACCGGTACCGCCACTTATAATTTGGGTAAAATGTATTTGTCCGGAACGGTAACGGTTAGAGCTTACCATAAATATGCCAACACTTTTACCGGTAAATGGTATGCGGATGAGTATTCCAAGATCGGAAGCTATGCCGCTTTGGAAAGTGTTTATGTTACGGCGGTAACTTTTAATAAAATTGCGGAACCCAAACCAACCTGTTCCATCTCCGCTAATCCGACTACTATCAATTCCGGAGGAACTTCTACCTTATCTTGGTCTTCTCAAAACGCTACCAGCGCTTCGATTAACCAAAATATCGGTTCAGTTTCTACCAGCGGAACAAAATCGGTTAAGCCCGCTTCTTCCACTACCTATACCATGACAGTCACCGGAGCCGGCGGAAGCGCTACTTGTAGTGCCATTGTTAATGTAAATATTCCTAAACCCAAACCAACCTGTTCTATCTCCGCTAACCCGACCACTATCAATTCCGGAGGAACTTCCACCTTATCTTGGTCTTCTCAAAACGCTACCAGCGCTTCGATTAATCAAAATATCGGTTCAGTTTCTACCAGCGGAACAAAATCGGTTAAGCCTGCTTCTTCAACTACTTATACTATGACAGTCACCGGAGCCGGCGGAAGCGCTACTTGTAGTGCCGGAGTAACAGTTAATGTTTTAACCCCCGCTATCAAAATCGAAAAAAACGATAATGATAATCGAGACGATACTCAAACAATCAAAAAAGGTGAGGACGCTACTTTTAAAATAACTGTGACCAACATCGGTAACGCTCCTTTAAAAGATGTGGTTGTTTCCGATGAATTGGCTCCCGGTTGTGCCAGAAGTGCCACTCAAACTAAGGGATTGTATGAAGGCGAATTGTTTGATCCGAGAGAATCTTTCAGCTATATTTGCAAAGATAATAACATTACTGAAAGTTATACCAATAAAGCTTCGGTTAGAGCTACCAATCCGGTTGATAATAAAAATCTTAGCGATGACGATACCTCCAAAGTGGTTGTGAGTGAGACTCCGGCTCCTGAACCTGAGCCAATTCCCGAACCCAAACCGGAACCGACTCCCGAGCCAAAACCCGAACCAAAGAAAAAAGAATGTCGGGGAACTATCGGAAACTATGTTTGGCTGGATGCAAATAGTGACGGAATTCAGGACAAAGGAGAAAAGGGCTTAAGCGGAATTACGGTTAAATTAAAAACCGATGACGGTAAATTGATAGACAAAGATAAAACTAATAGTAAAGGCGAGTACGAGTTTGACGACTTGTGTGCCGGAGATTATACGGTTTATGTCGATGACGAAGATGTCGCTGGCTATACTCAAACTTATGATCCGGACGGCAAAAAGAATAATAAAACCGATGTGACTCTTGAAGGAGATAAAGATTCTCACACCAAAGCGGATTTCGGTTATAATAAGGGTCGCACTACTCCGGTAACCGGAAGCGGCGGCTTGGCCATCACTTTTACCGGATTGATTTCGGCTATAGGTTATGCCTCTTATCGACAGCTGAAACAAAAGGTAACCGGCAATACTTTAGCCTAACAAAAAAATAACAAAAAAACTTGAGAGCCTTTATTTTTAAAAGAATGAAGGCTCGAATAGTTTAATAGGTTAATGACAATAAGATGAAGAAAATTATAACTATTTTAGCTATTCTAATCCTGCCGTTAATTATATTTTATTTTTTAAATTTCGATTTTAAGGGGAGTTTTGATAACGCTTACAATTCATTTTGCAAAAAAGCCCTAAAAGAAGAAAAAATCCCCCAATCTTGGTTGGATCGATATCAGATTGAGATTGAATCGGAAGAAGATTTAAAAAAAGATATTGATGAAGACGGATTGGATTTATTGAATGAATATTTAAATTCTACCAATCCTTTGGATTTTGATACAGATAAAGACGGTTACGGAGACGGTAAAGAAGTGAGAGACGGCTACAACCCCGTCGGAGAGGGGAGATTGGATTTAGATAGGGACGGTTTACCCGATTTCTGGGAAAAAGAAGTCGGCCTGAATCTCAAAAAGAATGACGCCAATGAAGATAATGACAAAGACGGTTTGATGAATTTATCGGAATATGCGCATCTCACTAATCCGTTAAAAGCCGATACGGACGGAGACGGATTCGCCGATCTTACCGAAATAAAAAACGGATATGACCCGGTCGCAGCGGGAGAAGTCCGACCGGATTTTCAATTGATAATCAACAAATTAGGCGTAACTGCTCCGATAATCTGGTCCAAAAGTTCCGAAGAGGCGGAAATTCAAGAGGATTTAAAAAGCGGAGTAGTGCGATTGCCGGATACCGGCATTCCGGGGCAAAGAGGTAATGCGGTTATCTCCGGGCATAGCAGTAACTACATCTGGGTACAAGGTGATTACAATTATATTTTTAAGAACCTAAACGATTTGAATGTCGGCGACGAGCTGATTATCAAAACTACTCAAAAAAACGGCAAATCATTTGAATATAAATATAAGATTACCGAAAAAAATGTTACCGCTCCCGATGATCAAAGAATTTTTGCCGAAAACGATCGCCCGGCCGTAACCTTGGTCACTTGCTGGCCGCTAAATACCAATTGGAAAAGATTGGTAGTGAGAGCGGAGATGGAATAAAAAAATCAAAGAAAAAATAAAGCATCCGCTCGAGGCGGATGCTTTTATTAATTACCGCAAATGAAGCGTTTAAGTTTTTTTCGAATGTTTGCCTTTTTGCTTCTCTTGATGCTATAATAAAGCCGTTCTATTAAAAAATAATTTATGTTGGATAAAATTAAAAAGATAAAAAAACAAGCCTTGGCGGAGATTTTTGAGACGGACTCGATTGCTCGCTTGGAGGAATTGCGAGTCGGTTATTTGGGTAAAAAGAGCGAATTCAATTTGATTTTAAAAGGGCTCAAAGATCTTTCGGCCGAAGAGAAAAAAACTGTCGGACCCGAGGCCAACCAAGCCAAGAAAGAAATTCAAATTGCGCTGGAAAATAAATTTAACGATTTGGAGGATTTGCAAAATGTCGAAAAAGAATGGATCGATGTGACCTTGCCCGGTAAAAGCAATAAAATCGGACACTTGCACCCGTTGACTATTGTTCAACAGGATATTGAAGATATTTTTACCGCAATGGGATTTGAAATCGCCGACGGACCGGAGGTGGAAAGCGAGTTTTATAATTTTGACGCAGTTAATGTTCCGGAAGATCATCCGGGCCGGGATATGCAAGACACTTTTTGGATTAGCAAAGAGGAAGGTCGAGAAAAAGGGAGCGGTACGGTGATGCGAACTCAGACCTCTTCCGTCCAAGTGCGTTATATGGAAAAACACAAACCCCCGTTTCGAATAATTGTGCCGGGAAGAGTTTTTCGTCAAGAGGCTACTGACGCCACTCATGAGCATACTTTTCATCAATTCGAAGTTTTGGTGGTGGGCGAAAAAGTCAGTGTGGCCAATTTTTTGCACATCGCGGAAATATTTTTCAGTCGTTTTTTTAATCAAAAAATCAATGTGCGTGTCAGACCGAGTTTTTTTCCTTTTGTCGAACCGGGCTTTGAATTTGACATCAGTTGTACCAATTGCGAAGGCCGGGGCTGTCCCGCTTGCAAAAATACCGGTTGGCTGGAAGTGGGCGGAGCCGGGATGGTGCACCAAAATGTTTTTGAGGCGGCCGGCTATCCCAAGGGTAAGTATCAGGGTTTTGCCTGGGGGTTCGGCTTGGAAAGATTGGCGATGATGAAATATAAAATTAACGATATTCGACTATTTCACAGCGGGGATGTAAGATTGACGAGGCAATTTTAATCTAGTAACCAGTAATCGGTAACTGGTAACTAGAGAGAATTATAAGCTAAAAGTATAAAGTACAAGCATTATTAAATATGGGAAAAATAAATAATTTCTATGATCTGGATGTATGGAAAAAATCCCACTTGCTGGTTTTGGAAATATATGGAATTACCAAGGATTTCCCAAAAAGCGAGCTGTACGGGGTCATCAGTCAACTGCAAAGAGCCGCTAGCTCCATAACCGCCAACATAGCGGAAGGCTTTGCAAGATATCATTTTAAAGATAAAATAAAATTTTATTATAATTCCAGAGGTTCAACTGCTGAAGTTCAAAATTTTCTACTATTGGCCAAGGATCTAAATTATATTGATCAAAATAAACTTTCAGAATTAGAAGAAAAAATTATAGAAATTAATAAGCTATTAAACGGCTTAATAAGATCAACCGAATTGCAAATTAAATAAAAATAATGAATTTAATCGCTGCTTACTAGTTACCGCTTACTAGTTACCAGTTACTAAAACAATGAAATTTAGCTACAATTGGCTCAAAGAATTGAGCGAAACAACCAAGACACCCGAGGAAATAAAAGATCTTTTGACTTTGCACAGTTTTGAGGTGGAGGGAATCGAATATTCGGGAGCGGGTCTGGAAAAAGTGGTGATCGGGGAGGTTTTGAAAGTTGAAAAGCATCCTGATGCCGATAAATTGAATGTGGCCGAGGTGAATATCGGGAAGGAGAAATTACAAATCGTCTGCGGCGCTCCGAATTTAAAAGTCGGGCAAAGAGTGCCGGTGGCTTTGGTCGGCGCGATATTGCCGGGGGATTTTGAAATCAAAAAAACAAAAATCAGAGGTCTTGAATCTTGCGGGATGATTTGTGCCGAAGACGAACTTGGCTTGGGAAGCGAACACGCCGGAATTATGGTTTTGTCCGAAGACGCGCCCATAGGCGGGAGCTTGGTTGATTTTTTTGATTTAAAAGATTGTATTTTGGAAATTGATGTCTTACCCAATCGAGCCCATGACGCTTTGAGTTACGAAGGGATGGCCAGAGAAATCGCTCTTTTGGAGGGTCGCCATATCTTGGATGAAAAAATCCTTCTAAATCAAGAATTTGAAATCAAGGATGAATTATCGATAAAAATCGAGACGGATAAATGTCCGCGCTATATCGGGATTAAAATCGAAGATGTAAAAATCGGAGAATCTCCCGAATGGATTAAACAACGCCTGCGCGCTTCCGGCTTGAAACCGATAAACAATATTGTCGATATCACCAATTATGTGATGCTCCAAACCGGTCAGCCGTTGCACGCCTTTGACGGACAAAAAGTTTCCGCCATCTCGGTAAGAATGGCTGAGAAAGGAGAAAAAATAAAAATTTTAAACGGTGAAGAGATTAATTTGCGCCAAACCGATATTGTTATAACCGACCAAAAAGAGCCGATCGCTTTGGCGGGAGTGATGGGCGGATTGCAAAGCGGAGTTTCCGATCAGACCCGAACGATAATTTTGGAATCGGCCAATTTTGACGCGGTAAATATCAGAAAAACCAAATCAACCCATCATATTGAGTCGGATGCCGCTTATCGTTATGAAAGGGATATCGATGTTAATTTTACCGAGAGAGCGGCTTGCAAAGCGCTAAAAATGATAACGGAATTAACCGGTGGAAAACCGGTCTCCGCTCAAGACGTTTATCCGCAAAAAAGAGAGGCTTGGGAAATTGTCTTGTTGGAACAAAAAGTGAATGATCTTTTGGGTCTCAAAGTTCCCGAAAAAGAGTTCGAGAAAATTTTGAAAAATCTCGGTATCGATTTTGTGAAAAAGGACAATGAGTACAGATGTCTAATCCCGACGCGTCGATTGGATTTGAAAAATCAAGAGGATTTAATCGAGGAAATCGGCCGGATTTACGGTTACAACAAGATTGAGACGGTTCCCCTCAAGGAAGAAGTTCAGACTCCTAAGCCAAACAGTCAACGAGAGCTAGAGAGAAAAATAAAAAATATTTTAGCGATGAGCGGTTTGGATGAAGTGCGCGGTTATTCTTTTTATTCAAGGGAAGACGCTCAGGCGGTGGGTCTGGATGATGAAAATCATGTCGCTTTGATGAATCCTCTTAGCAAGGAGCACGAATTAATCAGGCGAACCTTGTTGGTTCAATTGTTGCGCGCCGGAAAAAAGAGTTTGAGTTATTTTGACGAGTTGGGAATTTTTGATTTGGGTAAGGTTTATGCGCCGGCGGAAGGAGTTTTGCCTCGGGAGGAGCTTTTGATAAGCGGGGCTTTGCTGGAAAAAGGAGAACACGGCGAACAATTTTTTGCTCTCAAAGGAATTCTGGAAAACTTATTTTACAAACTGAATATTAGAGATGTTGAATTCATTGATAAATTCGAGGAGGACGAAGCGGATGTGATTTCTTTGCATCAAACCAGAAAGGCGTTGATCAAAATAAAAGGCGGCGAAGTTCTGGGAGTATTGGGAGAAATTACCAAATCGGCGCATAAATATTTCGGCTTAAAGAAGGTGCGGGCCTGTGTTTTCGAATTAAAAGCGGAAGCGCTAGAAAAAGAAGGACGGAAGGCAAAGGTCTTTGATCAGCTGGCCAAATTTCCCGAAGTAAATAGGGATTTGTCTATGACAGTAGAGCGCAAAATCTTGGCCAAAGATATAAAAAATAAAATTAAAAAAGCCGGAGGAGAGCTTTTGCGGAAGGTGGAACTTTTTGATAATTTTGTCAATCCGGAAAATAAAATTCGCTCTATGGCTTTTCATTTGACTTTTGCCGATAAAAATAGGACTTTGACTGCGCCGGAGGTGGATGAAAAAGTATCTTTGGTTATCAAAGAACTGGAAAAAGATTCCGAGCTAAAAATAAAAAAAGTTTAAATCCTTTTTCTCTTTTAAAAAGATAAAAAACAAAAAATGATACTAATAAAAACGGAAACCGGGGTGGCGATAATTTTGGTCTGCGCCATTTTGATGGTTATTTTTACCGTGATTAATTTTGAAAAAACCTCCCGGGATTTGGAGCTGATCAATGCCTCGGTACTTAAAAGACAAGAGGTTATAAAAGAGTATTCCGCCAAAAATCCGGAAAATTGACTTTTGCGCTCTTTTGATTTATAATTTCAAGATGTGTTTTTTGGCACAGAGTTATTTAAATTTATTCATATTTAAGAGGGGGAGGGAGATGTATAAAAATATTGCGATTGTTTTACTGACCCTGTGCTTGGCGGTCTTTTTTTCTTATTTTTATAAGCAAAAAGCTCAAATAGAGAGAGAACTATGGAATGCAAAAATAGAAAAAATAGAATCCGCTTTCGGCACTTTATTGCTGGTAGTCGAATTAACTGATTTTATAGACAATAAAGAGCTTGCTGAAATAGGAAAAAGTGAAGCTTGGAAAATATTGAAAACCTTGAACGAAATGACTAATAGTCCGAAGGAATTTAGAGTCAGAGTTGAAAAAATAAACGAGGATTTTGAAAAAAATTCTCCGGAAGTCGCTCTCGAAAATTTGAGATTATTTATGATTCCACTGCACAAAGAAATGTAGGAGGGGAGGTATGTCTTAGGGCGGTCACTATAATTTTATTTGACCGCTTTTAAAATATAAAAATCCATCAAAACAAAAACACCTCTCTGCGAGGTGTTTTAAAAAATTTAATTTTTTGAGTTTCTATTTTTTCACTTCTTCCATCAGTTTGGCAAAAGTTTCCGGATTCTCCATAGCCATTTGAGAGAGAACTTTTCTGTCCAGTTCAATTTTTTTATCTTTTAAAATTTTGATAAATTTGCTGTAAGAAAGATCAAAGTTTCTAACGGCGTTATTAAGACGGATAATCCAAAGTCCGCGCATCACTCTTTTTTTGGCTCGGCGATCGCGGTGGGCGTATTTACCGGCCTTCAAAACAGCCTCTTTAGCAGCTCTGAAATTAGTGCTTCTTCTCCATTTAAAACCTTTGGTAAGTTTCAAAACGTTCTTTCTTCTTTTATTGGCGGCGACTCCGCGTTTTACTCTTGTCATTGTTTTAGTAACTCGTAACTCGTAACTGGTAACTGGTTTTCAGAAATTAAATTACTGATTCCGATTACTGATTACTGATTACAGTATGATTTAGGCTAATGCTTTTAAAATATTTTTAGCTTCTTTGCCGACTATTTCGACATCGGATCTTTTTTTGCGCTTGAAGCTTCCCGTTTGTTTGGAATTAAAATGATTTTGCTTGGTATATCGGCGGAGAACTTTTTTGGCGCCGGTCACTTTGATTTTTTTCAAAAGAGATTTTTTGCTTTTAATCTTGGGCATAACTTATGTCTTTAATATTAAATTTATTTATTTACATATTTATTTATTCGGGAGCAATCAGGATATTAAATCCTCCGGGATACCTTTTGACATCTTCTTCTATTTTATAGGGAATGTCAATGCTGGCGACGAATGCGCGGATATTTTCAACCGCCAAATTTTGATGAGCTTTCTCTCGGCCTCTCAATCTTAACTCTATCTTGACCTTGTTTCCTTTGCTGAGAAATTTTTCGGTTTGCTTCTTTTTGAAACTCAGATCGTGATCATCGGTTCTTACACCCAAGCGCACTCCTTTGATTTCCGTTTTCTTTTGCTTGGCTTTATTGAGGCGATCCTGTTTGGACTGGGTATATTGGAACTTTCCGTAGTTGGTTATCTTGCAAACCGGAGGATGGGCATTGGGCGCCACTTCCACCAGATCCAAATTTTTGGAGCGAGCCAATTCCAAGGCCTCGATATTGCTCATTTCTCCAAGCTGATTTTTGTCTTCATCAATTACAAAAACAACAGGCATTCGAATATACTCGTTTACTCTGTAACGAGGCTTTTGCTGAATCGGTTTTCTTTTGACGTGGCGTCTTCGCATGAAATAGTGGCTAGTAACCGGCAATCGGTCACCAGTAATTAATTTTTTCTGATTGTAATCGATAACTTTTACTGTTTACAAGTTACTGATTACCGATTACTGAATAAACGTGGAGCTGATGGGAATTGAACCCATGTCCAGAGTTGGCTAAAAAAACTCTTCTACAAGTTTAGTTTGACTTTTCTCCATATGCAAATATGGAATTTTAAACTGATAAATATAAGACAAACAAACTTTATCAGTCGATCTTTCGATTAAGTTTGCTATTTATGCGAAAGAGACACAAAAAGCTATTCCGGCGGTTGGCACCGAGATCCGCTTACCGGAAATAGGCGGTTCGATGGCTAAAGCGTATTTAGGCGATAGCAGGAGCGAAAGACGGTGCAAAAGCGTTAGCGATTGCGGTCTTTGCTTTTGATACAAAGTTTGCACTTATAATCGTGTAACCGAGTTTTACGACTGTTGTTACTTGAGTCGACTTGCTTAGTTTTTAAAGTTCAAACTGTCGAAACTAGACAGCCCCGCCCGCATCGCTACGCGAAGCGTTGCGGGCGGGCCCGCCCAAAATAGTATTGAGCAAGCTTCGTCTGCAACGAGTAGCAATTAGTCTACTACGCGAAGTGTTGTCGGCGCGAATGTTTAGTTTTCACTTATTCTTCTTTTTAAGTATGCTCTCCCATATCCAGTCTTTAGAGCTTTTTCTCTTTTTACTGCATCTTCCAAAATATTACAAGCTTCATAATATAATAATTTAAATGGCCTTCTTGTCTTAGTTGAAATTACTAATCCCTTATTATGTTTATCAAATCTTTCTTTTAAATTATCTGTATGGCCTATATACAAATTATTATCTTTTAGACTTTTGATGACATACACATAAAACATATATTTACCCTATATTCCTAAGGAGTCTTTGAGTTTTTCGCTTATTTTCCTTTTGTTTGATGCTTTCTCGCTTGTCATACTCCTTTTTACCACGACCAACACCAAACTCAAGCTTGATAAGTCTTTTCTTAGTATAAACCCGAATAGGCACAAGTGTCAAGCCCTTTACTTTGATTTTTCCGAGTAAATTCCTGATCTCGGACTTCTTTAAAAGCAGTTTTCGCGGTCGGCGAGAATCGTAATTGACGGGCTTGCCGGCAAACTTATAAAAAGGGATGTCGGCATTGGTCAAAAAAGGCTCCGTTCCTCGAAAAGTGACAAAACTGCCCTTTAGACTGAGATGTCCGGTTTTGATGGATTTTACTTCCGCTCCGGACAATACCAAGCCGGCCTCATATTTGTCTATGATTTCATAATCAAAATTAGCTCGTTTGTTTACTGCGATTGTACTCATGTTTTTAGTTTAGCAGATGTTTGAAATGTTGGAAATGCTTTAATTTTTGAAATCTTTAGAATGTTAAATCTGTTTCATTGTTGTAAGATAGTGTTTTTTTGTGATAAGCTTATTTTATATTCATGAAAGCGCATTATTAAATCAAAATTATAAAGAATAATATTATGATTATCCAATCAAAGAATTTTATCTTGCGTCCGGTAAGGAGGGGGGATGAAGTCTCCATTGTCAAAAATATCAACAACAAAAAAATTTCCAAAAATACTGCCACTATCCCATATCCGTATACAATGGAAGATGCCAAAGGTTGGATTAGAGAAAAAATAAATCAATATAAGAATAAGAATTCCAGTGATATTGTCTGGGGAATTGAAATAGATGGAGAAATTTGCGGAGCAATCGGACTGCATGAAATAGTTCCCGGTCACAAGGGGGAATTGGGGTACTGGATTGGTGAAAAATTTTGGGGGCGGGGGATTATGACCGAGGCAACCAAATTGGTGTGCAATTATGGATTTAAAAAATTGAAGCTAAAAAGGATTTGGGCCAAGGTTTATGTTTTTAATACAGGATCAAAAAGAGTTTTGGAGAAATCCGGCTTTGCATTGGAGGGAATCTGCAGAAAGGAAGCTAAAAAAGGAAATAAATATATCGATGCTTATTTACTTGCAAAGATTAAGTAGTTTTTTTGGCTTATTTAGACATAGGGCAAGCATCAAGTATTGGGAAATATTTTTTTGCTTATTTGAAAGGCTGAAATTTATTATTTCTTTGGATTTATGTTTTAGAATTTATAAAACGACTTAACTGCACCAGTTAAGTCGTTGTTCTTATTTGTGAACTATGCTTAGTTCGGATTCATGTCGCCGAAGCTCTTCGGCCAGAAGTCGGCGATGGCAATAAGTCGCCGTCAGCTCTACACAAGCCAGAGTTATTTTTTCTTGTTTGCATCTTTTGGCAAACTTGGCTACTTTTTCTTTTTGCTCCGGTGATCTCAGAAATTCAAGATATTTTTCTTCGTATTCTTTCCAAGATATTTCTCCTCTTTTGTAACTTCCAATCAGTTTGGATGGGGGAGCGAAGTCTTTTATCCATTCGTGATGGGTGACACCCTCCCTTATCCTTTCGTCCGGTGTTTTCCCGTCATCCAGGGTTGGTCTGGAAATTACCGAAATTCTGATCCTGCCTTGATCAATTTCCAACGGAGCAAATAATGAAATAGTGTGCAGTTCCGGCATGGCAGCCTCCTTGTTATTTCCTATTATAAATATTCTTTATCCAATATTCTTTTAATACGGATATTGATAGGGTGGAGAGCAAAAAGCCAAGTGTTGGCACGATGGCATTGATAAACGGTTTTGAAAATCCGGCGGTAATAAAAAATAGCACAATTACAACATAGGTTAAAAAAGCGACGGCAAGTTTACGAAACCAACTGGTTTCCTAGGCTTTATCAGCCTCGACGCGTTGGTTCCTTTTTTTGATAAGATTAATTTCCTTTTTCAGATCACTTATTTTTTCCATGTATTTTTTTAATAGATAGATTATTTTTTCCTCATTCTATAGTAGTATTCTCAAAATGTCTATTTTCTGTATAAAAAATAAG
Source organism: Candidatus Moraniibacteriota bacterium (assembly GCA_036584565.1). Lineage (GTDB taxonomy): Bacteria > Patescibacteriota > Minisyncoccia > Moranbacterales > UBA9337 > UBA9337. Next base: position 1,048 of record JAZHDF010000040.1, on the reverse strand, counting down.
CCGGTTAAAGAAATATTAGATTTTTATTTTAGGCACACTTGATTAAATCTTTTTTTATTGATATTATTTTTATTGTGTTTGGTTATAGAGGTGGCTGAGCTTGCCCCGCAAGTTGCGGGGTGAAGTCGAAAGCGGCATCATTATGAGTTTTGTATATATATTACAAAGTCTAAAAAGTGAGAAGTTTTATATCGGCTCCACTAATAATTTAGAGAGAAGAATAAGAGAGCATCAAAATGGAACAGGCGGATTGTACACAAAATTAAATGGTCCCTGGAAATTGGTTTGTTTAAAAAAATTCTGTTCGATTAAAGAAGCAAGAATTGAAGAGAAAAAAATAAAATCTTACAAAAGTGGAATTGCTTTTAAAAAGATTATAAATGGAGAGGTGGCTGAGTGGTCGAAAGCGGCACACTGCTAACGTGTTAACCTGTAAAAGGGTTCCAGGGTTCAAATCCCTGCCTCTCCGCCTTCGCTACGCTGAAGCGTAGCTACGGCGTGACACAGTCCGCTAAGTAGCTACGCGAAAGCGAGATCTTAATACACAAATATTCAATTATATTTATTATGTGTATAGTATCAAATGCAGAAATGGTTTCTATGTTGGATGTATGGATAATCTGAAAGAAAGGTTAGCCAGACATCAAAAAGGATATGTTTCGGCAACCGCAAATCGTTTACCAATAGAGCTTGAATTCTATTTTGCAATTAGTGATAAATACAAAGCTTTTGAATTTGAAAAATATTTAAAAACCGGATCAGGAAGAGCTTTTGTTAAAAAGCATTTCTTGTAAGACAAAAATTTACTCGTGACCAAATCCCTGCCTACCGGCAGGCAGGCCTGCCTCTCCGCCTTCGCTACGCTGAAGCGTAGCTACGGCGTGACACATTAGTTATGTAAAAGTGATATTTTCTAATAAAAACCCAATTAATTTTGGGTTTTTATTTTAGTTTTACAGAAGAGGTATGTTTTGGTAAAATTAGGGATAATAAATAAGGCTCTAGACCATCAGAAGCTATGATATAATAGCCATATGATGCTAAACAA
>JAZHDF010000039.1:0-23852 GCA_036584565.1 Candidatus Moraniibacteriota bacterium | reverse complement strand
TACCTCAAGAAATATCGTTCTACCAAGAGATATCATGTTCACGATGAGAATAATAAATACAAGGAGGGGGATAAGGTGGAATTTTTCAGCATTAAGCCGATTAGCAAGAAAAAGACTTTTCAAGTTTTATAAATACCTACGAAGTACGAATTTGTACGAATGTACGAAATAGTGCCTTGAGGGGAGTTAAAAAATAAGCACAATGATAGAGTTTGAATAAATGATTGCAATTTATACAAAATATTCGTAATTTCGTATAAGTTCGTAATTCGTAGAGAATAACATGATACAATCAGAATCAAAATTAAGAGTGGCTGATAATACCGGAGCAAAAATAATCGAATGCTTCAAGGTTTTGGGCGGATCTCGCAAGCGTTACGCCTATATCGGAGACGTAATTGTGGCTTCGGTAAAATCGGCGGAACCCAGAGGGATGGTCAAAAAAGGCGATAAAGTTAAGGCTGTAATTGTAAGGCAGAAAAAGAGTTTAAAGAGAAAGGACGGTTCTTATATTCGCTTTGATCAAAATGCCGCTGTTATTGTGGACGGTATAGAGCCGAAGGGAAGTAGAATTTTCGGACCGGTTGCTCGAGAAGTTAAAGAGAAAGGTTTCAATAAAATAGCTTCCTTGGCGCCGGAAGTATTGTAAATAAATCTTGCGAAGTACGAATTTCTGTCAATGTGCGAAAGGCGTGCTCGAAAAAGAATAAGCGCACTATAGAATTTCAATAAATGATTGCAATTTATACAAAATATTCGTAATTTCGTATAGATTGCCAATTTGTAGAGAATAACATGAGAATTAAGAAAAACGACAAAGTGAAGGTAATTGCCGGTAAAGATGCTGGAAAAGTAGGCAAGGTTTTGGAAATATTGAAATCCAAGGATAAGATTTTGGTGGAGGGTATCAATATGATGAAAAAACACACTCGACCTAAAAAGGAAGGGGAAAAAGGGCAAAGAGTCGAAATCGCCGTTCCGATCGATGTTTCCAATGTCATGTTGATTTGTCCTTCTTGTAAAAAAGAAACCCGAGTGGGTTACAAAATAGAAGCCGACAAGAAGTTTCGAGTTTGCAAAAAATGTCAAAAAAATATCTAATTTAAAATTCTGAAATTAAGATTTCTAATCAAGCAATGTTATGAAAACGGTTAACGCTAAAAGTAAATATAAGGAAATAGTCGTTCCCAAATTAAAAGAGGCTTTCGGATACAAAAATTCCATGGCTATTCCCTGTTTAAAGAAATTGACGGTGAATGTGGGTATTGGAAAACTTGGCAAAGAAAAAGAGAAAATAAGCGATATAGTTGAAGCTTTGCGAGTTATTACCGGACAAAATCCTTTGATGACCAAGGCTAAGAAATCTATTGCGGGATTTAAAGTTAGAGAAGGTTCGGAAGTGGGAGTTAAGGTAACTTTAAGAGGAAGTCGAATGTGGGATTTTATCGACAGATTAAACAATGTAGCCTACCCCAGAACCAGAGACTTTCAGGGAGTAAAAATCAGTAGCGTCAGTAAAGAAGGAGATCTTAATTTGGGCATCAAGGAGCACATTGTTTTTCCGGAAATTTCTGCCGAGGACGCCAGGTTTATTTTCGGTTTGCAGATAAATATTACCACCACCGCCAAGACGAAGGAAGAAGGAGAGGTTTTGTTTAGAGCATTGGGATTTCCTTTGCAAGAAAAAAAGTAATCAATTTAAAATAATTTTGGTCTAATCCAGATAAGTTAAAATATTATGGCAAAAAAATCAGTTATTGCTAAATCTCAAAAAACCCCCAAGTTTTCGACTCGAGAAGTCCGTCGTTGTTGGAGATGCGGAAGAAAACGCGGTTATATGAGAAAATTTGAGATTTGCCGAATTTGTTTCCGTGAATTGGCAAGTAGCGGAGAAATTCCCGGGGTAAGAAAAAGCAGTTGGTAAGATAAATTTAATAGGAATAATTTTTTGAATTAAATTAAAATTAAACGAAGAATATGTTAGATCCAATTAGTGAAATGTTAACTAGAATAAGGAACGCCCAGATGGCCGGTCACAGCGAGGTTGTTTTTTCCGGTTCAAAGCTGAAAAAGGCGATTGCCGAAGTTTTGCTCAAAAGCGGATTTGTTGAATCGGTGGATGAAATATCCGACGATAAATTTAAAATGATTAAGGTTGGCTTGAAATATAAACACAAGGAAGGAGTACGCGGCGATGTTCCCGCAATTCGATCCATCAAGCTTATCAGTAAGCAGGGTCAACGGATTTATGTCGGACGGGATGATATTCGCAGGGTTAAAAACGGATCCGGCATAGCTATTTTGTCAACCTCCCAAGGGGTTGTAAGCGGAGAAGAAGCTCGAAAAAACGGAGTGGGCGGGGAATTAATTTGCGAAGTTTGGTAGGAACAATTAATACGCTAACAATTAAGCATATTAACACAATAATTTAAAAAATTTTTTAAGCTGAAATGCTGAAAAGTTAAAATGCTAAAAATTTATGTCAAGAATAGGTAAAAAACCAGTTGAAATTCCGCAAGGAGTAATGATTGATTTGAAAGATGACAAGATTACGGTCTCCGGCGCCAAAGGTAAGTTGGAATTGGATCTTGTGCGAGATGTCCTAGTTTCGGTTAAGGAAAATGCTATAACCGTAGAAAAGGCTAACAACAGCAAAAAAGCTCGCGCTATGTGGGGAACTACTAATCGCTTAATCGAAAATATGATTGAGGGTGTTTCAAATGGTTTTTCAAAAAATCTGGAACTTAACGGAGTGGGATTTAGAATGGAAATGATGGGTAAGAAGTTAAAATTGGCCTTAGGTTTTTCTCATCCGGTAGAAGTGGAGATTCCCGAAGGATTGGAAGTTAAGGTTGAAAATAACACTCTCACGATCGGAGGAATTGACAAGCAAAGGGTCGGACAATTTGCTGCTGAGATCAGAGGCTTAAAGCCGGTAGAGCCCTATAAGGGAAAGGGTTTTAAATATGCGGGTGAGATTGTAAGAAGAAAGGAAGGCAAGAAAGCCGCATCTTAAAAAATAAGATATTTAGCTTTAAATTAAAATACGATTATGATTAGTAAAAACAATAAAAGACTGCATAGAAAAAGAAGAATAAGGGCAAAAATTTCCGGTTCCGCCGTTTGTCCGCGTCTTTCGGTTTATCGAAGTTTGACAAATATTTATCTTCAATTGATTGATGATGAAAAAGGAAGTACTTTGGCTTCGATCAGTACCTCCAAATTAAAGGCCAAGCCCAATATGGAAGGAGCCAAAAAAGTCGGCAAAGAGATGGTAAAAAAATGTCAAGCGCTAAAGATTGAACAGATAGTTTTCGATCGCGGAGGTTATAAATATCACGGCCGAGTAAAGGCTTTGGCCGAGGAAATGAGAAAAGAAGGTCTTAAATTTTAATAATATTTTTTGGGATTAAAAAATTATGGAAGATAATAAAGGGAATAAATCTAAGCGGTTTAAAGGAGATAAGAAAAAACGGGAAAAACCGGAATTTGATCAAAAGCTTTTGGATTTGGCCAGAGTAACCAGAGTGGTAAAAGGCGGTCGTCGCTTCAGTTTCAGGGCCACAATGGTAATCGGTGACAAAAAAGGCCGGGTTGGAGTCGGAGTCGGCAAAGGCTCGGATGTTTCCAATGCAATCGGCAAAGCTGTCAACGACGCAAAAAAAAGCTTAATCAATATCGATATTAGCAAAGGAACTATTCCCTATGAGATGGAGATAAAGATGGGAAGCGCCAAAATTATGCTTAAGCCTGCCAAGGAGGGGCGAGGAATTGTGGCCGGAGGAGCCGTGCGAGCGGTGGTTGATTTAGTGGGGATAAAAGATGTGGTTTCCAAATCCCTGGGAACATCCAATAAATTGAATGTGGCTCGCGCAACCCTCAGTGCTTTGAAAGAGTTTGAGGTAAAAGCTTAAATATAAGAAATAATTTAAAAGTTATGCAGATACATGAATTAAAAGTTAAAGCCAAAAAGACCAAAAAAAGAATCGGCCGAGGCGGAAAGAGAGGGACTTATTCCGGTAAAGGAAATAAAGGTCAAAAAGCGCGCTCGGGCGGAAATGTTGATCCCTTGTTTCAAGGAGGAAGCACTTCTTTGATGAAGAGATTAAAAAAGACTCGCGGTTTTAAAGCGATTAACCCCAAAAAAAATATTCTAAAGTTGTCTCAAATTGAAAAATTTTTTGCGGATGGCGAAGAGATAAATTTTGCTTCTTTGGTGGAAAAGAAGGTTTTCAGAAAGAGCGAATTGAAAAACGGCGTAAAGATTTTGACAGCGGGTGAGTTGAAAAAGAAGGTTATTGTAGGAAAAGATATTTTGGTTTCCGAATCGGCGGCGGAAGTAATCAAAAAAGCCGGCGGAAAGGTGGCGGTAACGGAAAAAAGTCCGAAAAAACAAATCGACAAGAAATAAGATTTTTCGAAAATAAAAAAACACCCCATTTCTAGAAAAGGGGGTGTTTTTTGTTTTTGGATGGGAATTTTTTTCGGGACTTGACAAGTTTTTGATTTGTAATATATTTAAGGCAGAAATAAAATCTTTGAAAAAAGAAAAAAAAACAAAAAAAGAGAGAAGAATGGAGGAAGAATGAATAATTAAATCGGTCCAATGACCGAGGGAAGATTGTCGATACCATAATTTTTCAGATAAAAGGCCGCGCACAAAATCGACAATCGCAGTTTCCCAAAAGTTCAAGGCCTCCTTGCAGGCAGATTATCCCTCGAGCTTGCGCTGCAAGCCCTCAAACCGAGAGGTTTAGCTTCAGTGGGCAACCATCTGAGAGGATATCTGCCTGGGGACACGCGCGTTTTGCACAACGATGTAGACGCGTTTTTCATTGTTTTTCTATTTTCCGATTAGGTTGAAATGTTTTAAGGTCGGGATAATATTGGTAGCCAGATTTTCTTTTTCCAATTCATCGATTGAGATCCATTTCCATTTTCTTATATCATCTCAGGGGATTATCTCGCCGATTCTTTTGGCCAGAAAGTGGACCAAAATAACATCGATATCTCCTTCGGGAGATTTTTTTATAGTGTGAAGCAGAAACGGTTGGGAGTTTAAGATTTCAATTCGAATTCCCATTTCTTCGCGAGCTTCCCTTTTAGCGGCTTCGATTAAATTGTCGTCGAAATCCTCGATTTTTCCGCCGCAAAACTTCCAAAACTCGGTGTCCCCGTGTTGATTGAGCAAGACTTTATTATCTTCGACGATGACCGGCCCGGAGGCGATGATTATTTTGTGCATATTTTTTTATTATTAATTATTTAACCAATAAATTTATGAGAACTAAAAACTTTATAATTTTTTTATCATGTAAGTATCCCTCAATTTATAACCGTTTTGGCGGTAGTAATTACGCACTCCGATCCCGGAAATAACGGCAATTTTTTTCATTCCGAATTCATCGCGAGCGATACGTTCGGCCTCGAGAATAAGTTTTTTACCCAGGCCGATATGTTGCGGGCCCGCCTGCAACGCTGTAGCGCTTGCGGGCAGGGAATTTTTAGCCTCTTTGCTAATGTTAATAAGTTTGCCGTAAGTATGAATTTCTCGAATAATAGCTGAATTCTTTAACGTTGGGATAAAATGGTTTTTATTATTTTCAAAGGGAATTCTTAAGCGCAAAAGAGAATAGAGCTTTTGCTTGTCAGGCGAAACATATTGCAAAAATATTTCTTTGCCACCGGAGGCATCATATTCGATTCTAGCTAAAATTATTTTATCTTCGGACTTGTATTCACCTTTAATTTCTCGACAGCGGATACATTGGCAGTGAGATTTTTCTTGTATAATTTGGCGGAGATTAGAAATTTTCGGTCCGGCTTCGATAGAGGGAAGGGGGACATCTCGAATCAATCTTTGAATCCGGACATAGGGCGGAATAATTTCATTTTTTATTTTTATAATCAACTCTTCAAATTTTTTATCAGTTAAGGGTTTATAAATTCCTTTTTTCCAGAGATTATAGAGTTCGGAATTTTTAGTGACTACGGTAGGATAAATTTTAAGCATATCGGGCTGAAAGTCTGGATTGGTAAAAAGCTTTTGAAACATTTGATAATCCTTTTTTATATTTGAACCCCAAAGCCCCGGCATCATATGATAATTGATTTTAAATCCGGCATCCTTGAGAAGTCGGGTGGCGCGGATGGTTTCTCGGATCAGGTGACCGCGATTGTTTTTTATCAGCACATCGTCAAAAACCGATTGCACTCCCAATTCTACCCGGGTACATCCCAATTGTCTGAAATTTAAAATTTCTTTTTCGTCAATGTAATCCGGTCGAGTTTCCAAAGTTAATCCCACTATTCGACAATGAGCCGTTTCGTTTTTTTTCTGTTCTGTCTGTAAGCAGTTTTTTTTATTCGCTTTTCTTGTTTTTTGTTTTGTGCTATGTGTTTTATTTTTGGGGTAATCATTGGCGGCTCGAAAGCAATCGAGAATAAATTTTTTTTGATAGGCTTTCGGGAAATAAGAAAAGGTTCCGCCCATCACGATTAACTCTATTTTTTCAACGGAGTGACCGTTTAGTTCCAGCGCCCTTAGACGACTGCGGACTTGATTATAGGCGTCAAATTTATTCATAATAGCCCGCATTACCGCCGGTTCGTTGGAGAGATAGCTTTTGGGCATATTTTTTTCGGTCGGACAAAAAATGCACTTGCCGGGACAGCTGGAGGGCTTGGTCAAAACCGCCACTACCGCCACGCCGGATTGGGTTCGGATAGCTCGAGAGAGCATACTTTTTTCCAAACTCGGATTGCCTTTAATTTTTTTATTTTTTACTAAATTTTCATAAATTTCTCGCAAATCGGCATTGGTGGGTTGAGGAATTTTGTTTTCTCCGCAAAAGCTTTTTTTGAATGACAAAAATTTAGCCGGATTTTTAAAGCGGATTTTTTCGGCTTCTAGGATGAGTTTTATGTAATTTTTTCTGTAATTTTTGTTCATTTTCGGGCTCTTAACAAATTTGTTGTCTTTTGTTATATTAGTATGATATCTTAAAAATAGCAATTGAAAGTGACTTGGGCGTTTGGAGTTTTGTGAATATTTTATTTTTTGATTCAAAATTATGAAAAGCGGGCTAATTAAAAAAATCTTATCCGAGACTGAGAGCGGCTATGACTTGATTGCGGATAAATTTTCTCAAACCAGGAGCAGGTTTTGGAAAGAATTGGGATTTATCGGGAGATTTGCCAAAAAGGGGGGTAGGATTTTGGATTTTGGTTGCGGAAACGGGCGACTGTTGGAAATCCTCAGGAATAAAGACATTGATTATGTCGGAGTGGATGTTTCCGCCGGATTGATCGATTTGGCGGAAAAAAATTATAAAAAAGAGAATGGCTTTAAAAAGATTAATTTTTTGAAAATAGATAATGCTTTTAAATATTTGCCTTTTCAAAAAGAGTGTTTCGGGGTTGTTTACAGTATTGCTGTTTTCCATCATATTCCCGATAGTCAAAAAAGGCTCGAAATAGCCAAAGAGCTCTATCGTTTGGTCGAGCGAGGCGGATATGTGGTGGTGACAGTTTGGAATTTGTGGGGTTCCGGCCACAAAAAGAATTATCGAAAGCTAATCTTTGGGAATTGGAGAGATAAGCTTTTGGGTAAAAGTGCTCTGGACTGGAACGATTGTTGGATAAATTTTACCGACAATCAGGGTAATGAGTTTAAACGTTTTCATCATGCTTTTACCAAGCGGGAACTCAAGAAACTTTTTTTAGCGGCCGGTTTTAGCGAACAGTTCTGCGGGGTTATTCGAGGAAATATTGTTTTTTTGGGTCGCAAAAAGGGAAAATAGATTGTCGAGATTGGCGGTATTGACTAAAATCAAATAAAAGTGTATTCTCATATAAGACTTATTTAACAGATAATTTTGTGAGATTGAGGATCGGGGATTATTCTTCGATTTTTGATTTTTTATTTTAAAAAAATGAACAAGAAACTACTAGATTTTAACCAAGATCAAAGAAAAAATAAAAGTATGCCGGAAATAAAAACCGGTTATATTGTAAAGGTTTATCGAAAAATAAAAGAAGGCAGCAAGGAAAGAATTCAGATTTTTGAGGGGATGGTAATTGCCAAAAAGGGCGGTCAGAGCAGTTCCCCAATGATAACCGTGAGAAAGGTTTCCGGCGGTGTCGGAGTGGAGCTTGTTTTACCTATCTTTTCTCCTTCGATAGAAAAAATTGAAGTTGTTAAAAAAGCTAAAATCAGGAGATCAAAATTATACTATATCAGAGATAAATCAGCCAAATCATTGCGTCTTAAGTACAAGGATATGGCCGATTTTGCCAATGTTGAAGAGGAAGAAGCTATTAAGAAAAAAGACGTAGAAAATGAAAATGAGGATAACAAAGCTGCTGTCGATGACAAAGAAAATAAAGAAAAAAAGGTTGAAAAGGAAGGCAACGAAAAGAGCGTATCTGAATCAAACAAGGAAAAAGAAAAGACGGAGGAAGATAAATAAATTTTTATTTTTTTATTTTTTGTTTTATAATTTAAGAAGGCGGTTTGAGTTTTTGAATATATTGGGCCGCGGTGCTGAAATTGGTATACAGGCCAGCTTGAGGTGCTGGTGCTCGCAAGGGCGTGTGGGTTCAAGTCCCACTCGCGGCACAGGAGCGGTGATTGAAAAAAGAAAGAATTGAAAGTCAGTTTTTCTGACCAAGTTAAAATAGATTTTGCTTTAGATAATTATGGACGATTAGCTCAGTTGGTTAGAGCACTTCTCTTACAAAGAAGGGGTCACTGGTTCGAGTCCAGTATCGTCCACTTAAATTTTATAAAATAAAATTTAAAAAGGGCGTATAGCTCAGTTGGTTAGAGCGCAACACTGATAATGTTGAGGTCCCAAGTTCAAATCTTGGTACGCCCACATAGGATAAGTTAAAAATTTAAAATTAAAAATTAAAAATTTAGTTTTTAGATATTTACCTAATCTTTGGATGCCTGGGTAGCTCAGTGGTAGAGCAAAGGACTGAAAATCCTTGTGTCGTGAGTTCGATTCTCACCCTAGGCACAATAAGTAAATTAAAAATGAAAAATTAAAAATTAAAAATGACAATCTAAAGCTTGTTAATTTATTTTCTTTTTTAATATATTAATCTGGGCTCCTTGTCTGTCTGGAAGATAATTGCTTGAAATTTCCAATTTAGAATTTGAAATTTTTTAATCTTGGGACCATAGCTCAGTGGTAGAGCAGGCGACTCATAATCGCTTGGTCGGGGGTTCGAATCCCTCTGGTCCCACTATGCGTAAAAAAACTAAGACAGGAAAGGCTTATTTTAAAATTGATTTATTTACGATATTGTGCTATAAAGAAGATTGTTGGTATAAATTACATAAAGAGAGTATTTAGATCTTGTAATTTGGTCTTTAAAAATGCTATAATCAAAAAAAGTCTGCAGGTATTTAAAAAATAAGAATGCGGGTGTCGTATAATGGTTATTACACGTCCTTGCCAAGGATGAGACGGCGGTTCGATTCCGCTCACTCGCTCAGTTTCTATTTAAAATGATTGATATTTTATGAAGTTTATAAATATTTTACAAATAGCGGTTTCGGTTTTTCTGGTTATTTCTATTTTATTGCAAAGTAGAGGCTCGGGTTTAAGTGCGGTTTTTGGGGGGGATTCCGGAGGTTATTACGCTAAAAGGGGTTTTGAAAAGTTTCTTTTATATTTTTCAGCTGCGCTGGCGGTTCTTTATATCGTTCTGGCGATATTGAATATTCTTAATAATTAAAAAAAAGTCTTATTAGTATCAAGATCAGTATTTTTTCAAAAAGGAATTGGCCTTACATTTTTAAGGTGCTTAATTTTCGCGAAAAACTTATAGTCCTAGTTTTAATTTGTGTTTCGTTGGGCAACTTGTTTTTTTGGTTGGGAAAAATTTATCTTTCCTCTACCGAGCAAGTTCCCGAGTTTGGCGGGACATATACCGAAGGGATGGTGGGACAACCGATTTATGTCAATCCTGTTTTGGCTCAAACCAATGAAACCGATTCGGCTATTTCGGGTCTGATTTACAGCGGTCTTTTGAGGAGTAATCACAGAAGTGAATTGGTCAACGATTTGGCGGAAAGCTATAATATTTCCGAAGATAATAAGGAATATACTTTTTATTTAAAGAAAGAGGTTAAATGGCATGACGGTATTGATTTGACAGCTAATGATGTTATTTTTACCATCAACACCCTAAATGATCCGGCTTTTAAAAGTTCCTTGCGTCAGGATTGGCAAGGTGTGCGAGTGGAAAAAATCGATGATTATACGATTAAATTTATTTTAGAAAGTCCCTATTTTGGTTTTTTGGAGAATTTAACTCTGGGAATTATGCCGGAACATGTTTGGAAGAATATCGGGGCCGATAAATTTCATTTGGCTAAATACAACCTGGAGCCAATCGGAAGCGGGCCCTATAAATTTTCGAACTTTCACAAAGATGCGGACGGCAATATATTAGATTATAAAACTGAGTCTTTTGAGGATTATTTTGAGGGTGAACCTTACATATCCTCTATAAACTTTAATTTTTATTCCAATGAACAGGATATGATCGATGCTTACAATCGTAAGGAAATCGGGGGGATTAGCACGGTTTCTTCTCAGAGTGGAAATATTGATGTTTTTAGGAAAAACACCACTATTTATGAGATTAAGATCCCCTGGTCTTTTTCAGTCTTCTTTAATAGAAATAAGAATGTGGCCTTGGCCAACAAGGAGGTGCGTTTGGCTTTAAATCTGGCCACCGATAAACAAAAGATAGTCGACGAGGCTTTGCTGGGGAAAGCTATTGCTTTGGATTCGCCATTTTTTCCCGAGACCGAAGAATATAATAACGATATTGAAAAAAAATCTTTTGATTTGGAAAAGGCTAAAAAAACCCTCGAGGAGGCCGGTTGGAAAAGAGGGGAAAACGATATAATGGAAAAGGGGAGCGATAAGTTGGCATTTATTTTATTAACCGTGGATTCGCCCGACTTAGTCAAGGCGGCGGAGTTATTGAAAGAGCAGTGGGGACAGATTGGTGCCGCTGTTGAAGTCGAAACCTTGGCTTTTTCCGATATTCAGCAGAATTATATCAAGCCTCGCGAATACGATGCTCTCTTGGTCGGTCAGGATTCCAGTTTTAATGTCGATCCTTATTCTTTTTGGCATTCCAGTCAAAAGAAAGATCCCGGATTAAATTTGGCCATGTTTGATGATGAGGAAGCTGATAAATTGATAGAAGAGGCCCGAGCCGAGGTTAATCGAGGCGAAAGAGTTAGTAAGTATAGAAAATTTCAGGAGATAATCGCCGATCAAGTTCCGGCTACTTTCCTTTTTTCTCCTTATTATCTTTATGTGGTAGATACCAAGATTAAGGGAATTGAAATGGAAAAAATAAATATGTCCCAAAATCGCTTTTCCAATGCAAATAAATGGTTTATTAAGACCAAGCGAGTCAAAAAATAAAACAAATTTAGTTTTTAAATAATTCATTGAAAAAGATAAATCTTTTTCAAATCTAATTTTTTATTGAGAATTTTTTTTAATTCTCCGCTTACAGTTATGCAAAAAATAGACAAGTATAATTTGAGAGAAGTTATCCTAAAGGAGTATGCTCAAATCCAAGAAGGTTTACAGTTGGCCAAAGATATAAAAATTGAGGGAGAATTTAAATCAATAACCATTTCGGGGATGGGCGGATCCGCTTTGCCGGGAAATGTTTTGAGAATTTTTGTGGATAGCCTTTTTAGGAAATCAGGCAGGAGATTGCAAATTTTTCAAAATCGATTTTATAGCTTGCCAGCCGAGGCTTATGATAAATCTCTCAATATTATTTGTTCTTATTCCGGCAACACCGAAGAAACAATTGCTTCTTTTGAAGAATGTTTGAGGGAAAAATTGCCCTGTGTGGGAATTTCCAATGGAGGAAAGATAAAAGAAATGTGTCTAGAAAACAGTATTCCGCACATTCAAATTCCTTATCCGTTTGAAAACTTCCAGCCCAGGATGGCGACCGGATATTTTGTTTTTTCTATCTTACAACTTTTGATAAACTGCGGCTTGGTTAATTTTGATGCCGCTGAGCTCGAGGAAACCGCTTTAAATCTAAAAAAAAGTAGCATGGATCTTGAGGAAAAAGGCAAGGAACTAGCCAAAAAAATGAAAGGGAAAACGCCGGTTATTTACTCCAATATTTATTTCAAAGCTATCGCCAATATCTGGAAGATAAAAATAAATGAAAATGCCAAAACTCCGGCTTTTTGGAATTACTTCCCTGAATTGAATCATAATGAGATGGTCGGCTTTACCAATCCTCAAGCAGAATTTGTTTTTGTGATGTTATGGGATAAAAACGATCATCCTCAAAATATCAAGCGTTTTGAAGTTATGAAGCGGTTGATGGAAAAAAGAGGGATGCAAGTTGAAATGATAGAAATTGTCGGAGATAGTGTTTTTGAAAAAGTTTTTTCAATACTTTGTTTGGGAGATTGGAGCTCTTATTATCTGGCTCTGGAGTATGGAATTGATCCTACCCCGGTCGATATGGTGGAGGAATTTAAGGAGTTGATTAAATAGCTTCATTATTTCCGAACCAAGTCTTGAAGAATAAAATCTTTTTAATAAATTAATCAAAATTATTCTTTATATAATCAGAGAATAGTAAAAATTTTTATGTTGACACAAAGTCGACATATTGATTTTGTAATATGAAATGTTATGAACAACAAAGAAGTAAATAAATCTTTGGCGATAAAATTACTCAGCCAAAAGATAAAAGAAAGAAGGGAGCAGCAAGGAAACAATCCTTCCAAAAAGAAGGGTGGCTCCAAAAAAGGAGGTAAATCTCAGAAACCGAAAATTGCGCCCAAATTTAAAGGTTTGAGGATAATTCCTCTAGGCGGACAAGAAGAAGTCGGAAGAAATATGACCGTCTTTGAGTATGGAGAAGATATCGTTATTTTGGATATGGGGATTCAATTTCCCGAAGAGGATATGCCCGGAGTGGATTATATCGTGCCGGATATTTCCTATCTGGAAAACAAAAAAGATCGGATTCGAGGAGTGATTTTTAGCCATGGTCACCTTGATCATATCGGAGCGGCGCCTATTCTCTTAGAAAAATTAGACTACCCGACTATTTTAGGGAGAGATTTTACCTTAGCTCTTATCAAAAAAAAGATGGAGGATTACGAAAAAGATTCGGTTGGAAGATTAAAGATAATCAATATTAAAAACATTGACCAAAAGATAAGTCTGGGGAGTTTTAAGATAAGTTTCTTTAAAGTCGAACATTCGGTAATGGATGCGGTCGGAGTTATTTTGGAAACTCCGGAAGGAACCGTGATTCATCCCGGAGATTGGACTATCGGTCGGAATGAAAAAGGTGAAAGAACCGTTTCTTATGAAGACCTTGCCAATTTAACTCGGCCGACAGTTTTGATGTTGGAGAGTTTGGGCGCTTTAAATAAGGATGATAAACACACCCCCGATAGTAAAATTTATCAAAATCTGGAGAAAATTATCGGTAATCCGACCGGTAAGGTTATTATCGCCACCTTTTCCTCACAGGTGGAAAGAATCGGTAAGATTTTAGAAATTTGTCATAGGTTGGGAAAAAAAGTGGCTCTGGACGGTTACAGTATGAAGACTAACATTGAAATAGCGCGTCAGTTGGGCTATATCAAGCCGGCCAAAGATGTTTTGATTGACATGAAAGATGTCGGCAAATATCCCGAAAAAAAATTGGTAATTATTTGTACCGGTGCTCAAGGGGAGGACAATGCGGTTTTGGCCAGGATAGTCAACGGAAATCATCGTTATATAAAAATAAATAAACATGACAGCATTGTTTTTTCTTCCTCGGTTATTCCCGGAAATGAAAGAACCATTCAAAGATTAAAGGATAATTTATATCGGAAGTGCGATAATGTTATCCATACCGATATTATGGATGTGCACATCAGCGGACACTGCAGCGCTTCCGATATTCAAGCGGTTTTGAAGCAGATTAAGCCGGATTATTATTTGCCGGTTTATGCCAATCATTTCTTCCTTAAGGAAGCGGCTAAATTGGCGGTGGAAATCGGCTTTAAAAAAGAAAATATTTTTGTTTTGGATAACGGCAATATTTTGCAACTTCATAATAAAAAAGCCGAAATTATCAAAGAAAAAGCCAAGACCGATTATATTTTTATCGACGGCTTGGGAGTGGGGGATATCGGCCAGGTGGTTTTGCGCGATAGACAAGTTTTGGCCCAAGACGGAATGTTTGTGATTACGGTGTTAATCGATAGTAAGACTAAGAAAATTTCCGGAGGAATTCAAATCACTTCGCGAGGATTTATTTATGTTAAAGAAAACTTTGATTTGGTAAACGCTACCAAAGAAGTGGTTAAAAAGGTGGTGGCCAAAAATACCAATAAGGATGATAAGTCAAAAATAAACTGGGTGATGATTGGTAATGAAATCAGAGAAGAAGTGGGTAAGTTTTTATTTAAAAAAACTGAAAGACGACCGATGGTTTTACCGAATGTGATTGAGATTTGATACTTTTTGTTTTTTGGTGTAAAATATCAATAAAGAAATCTTCTAAAATTTCATAAAAAATTTTTTATGCAAAACAAAAATCAAGAAGAAGAGCAAGCCCTTGTCGAGAGCGTTGTTGATTTCGGAAAGGGAAGCTTCTTTGTTTCACCGGAAAAAATAATAAAAATCGCCGGTATTAAAAGCGGGGATAAGGTGGCCGATTTCGGTTGCGGAGCCGGTTATTTTTCTCTTCCGGCCGCCAAAACGGTGGGAGAGGCGGGACAAATTTTGGCTTTCGATGTGTTGCCTTCGGCTATTGAGGCTTTGGAGAGTCGCGCCAGTACGGATGGAATTGACAATATAACCGTTAAAAGGGTTAATTTGGAAAAAGAAAACGGAACCGGCTTGGAAGAGGAGAGTGTCGATTGGGTTATTGTTAAGGATGTTTTGTTCCAAAATAAAAGAAAGCAAAACATTTTGCATGAAGCCAAGCGAATTCTAAAAAAGGGAGGCAATATTTTGGTGATGGAGTGGAATGAAAATTTAAAACTCGGACCGGATGGGGATTTTAGGATCGACGCCAAGGAGCTGGTGGAGATAATCTTTGCGGAAGGTTTTGTCTTTAAAAAGAAAGTCGATGCCGGAGATTATCATTATGTTATTATTGCTACAAAAATGTAGTTTCAATATAACCAATCTCTTTTTAAATTATGAACAAAAACAAAAAAAAATTTAATATAAAAAAAACCATATCCCTGACAGTGATGTTTTTTATGTTGCTACCTGTTTTTTCCGGTTGTGCCGAAAGCCCTTCTAAAAAATATTTGGTTGATTTGGAAGTTTGGGGGAGCTTTGATGACAATAGCGATTTTTCCGAAATTTTTGCCACTTTTAAGGGTGCCAATCCTTTCGTGCGCAATATCACTTACAAAAAAATTCCGGTAGATAGTTATGAAAACGAGCTTATGGACGCTTTGGCTTCCGGAAACGGACCGGATATTTTTTTGGTCAATAACGCTTGGATGCCCAGATACGAAGACAAGGTTATTCCGGCTCCTTTTAATGTTATAAATGAAAAACAATATAGAGATACCTTTGTCGATGTGGCGGCAACCGATTTTATCGGTAAAAATTCCGAGATTTACGGTGTGCCGTTGAGTGTCGATTCTCTCGGTCTTTATTATAATAAAGACTTATTTAATGCCGCCGGTATCACCACTCCGCCAAGCACTTGGCCCGAGCTTTTGGATTCTTCCAGGCGCATTACCAAAATAAACGATGTTAGTGAAATTGAACGCTCCGGGGTGGCGATGGGCACAATTCCGAATATCAATCGCTCAACCGATATTATTGACTTATTAATGCTTCAAAACGGAGCTCAATTGCCCGATAAAAATAACACCTCTTTTCGACCGGATTTCAATATCGGCAAAAATATGCTGGAATTTTATACCCAGTTCGCTCGTTCTAGCTCTCCGGCTTACGGTTGGAATAAAAACTTGCACTACTCTATCGATGCTTTTTACGAGGGAGATTTGGGGATGATGCTGAATTATTCTTGGCATATAAACACTATAAAAAACAAAAACGCCAAATTGAATTTTGCCTTAGCGCCTATTCCGCAGATATCCAGCGCCAAACCGATAAATTATGCCAATTATTGGTCTTTTGTGGTCAATAAAAACAAACAAATAAAACAAGTTGATGAGGACAGGCCTATCAGCAATGAAATCAGGGCCCATGAAGCTTGGCAGTTTTTGCGATTTTTGACTATGCCGAATAACGGTAAATTTACGGCGATAAATCATAAAACCAAGAGTGTTAAAGACTATCCGGTCAATATTGATCCGGCCGCTTACTATGTGGAGAGAACCAAAAAACCGGCTGCGCGAAGGGATTTGGTGGAAAAACAAAAAACCGATCCGATTTTGGGACCTTTTGCTTACGGTAATTTAATCGCCAAAACTTGGTATAAGAAAAATTCAAATCTGATTGAGACGGTTTGGGCCTCGGTGGTGGAGGATATCAATAAGGGAAACATAACTCCGGATCAGGGTTTTAGTCAGGCGGTTTATCGAATCAATCAAATTAACGGTAGTAATTAAATCTTTTCTGAAATTTTTAAAATATAATTTAGCTTTCGGATTTAAAATAAATGAATTTGTTATTTAAAAAAAATTTTTTCTTAGCTCTGCTTTTTCTTTCTTTTTTATTTTTACCAGATTTTTCTTGGGCGGCCAAAGAAACCGGCGGATTGGTGCCTTGCGCGGGAGATTCTATTTTTACAAATCGTTGCACTTTGTGCGATTTAATTGTCGGTATGAAAGGAATTATCGACTGGGGGATGAAAATTTTGGTGGTAGTGGCTCTGGTGGCGATTGTAGCCGGAGCGATAATGTATATCATCAGCGCCGGCAACAGCGGAATGATGGAATCCGCCAAGACGGTAATTAAGCAAGCCCTCTGGGGAGTGGTGATTGTTTTGGGGGCTTGGGTGATTGTTAACACTATTTTATGGATGATTACTTCCAAGCTTTATCCCGGAGATGGGGATACTAACGGAAGTTTTATGGATATCGGAAGCTGGTATGATTTTGATTGTCGGGTGGTTACGCAGGGGACAAATCCAGGAGATCTTGATATTATTTCAGTTCGTCCCAATCCGGATGGCACGTGTCCTACCGGCTATCATCTATCTTCAGTCTCAAATAATTTATGTATACAAGATGATATTCCTGAAGATGGAAATAGTGGCGATGATGAAACTACTAAAGAAGATTTAAATACTCTCGATATTCCCGCTGCTTGCAATCAATATGATGCCACCTTTAAGGCGGCGGCAACAACCTCCGGTGGCAGTTACAGTAAAGATGTGGATTGTTTATTGAGGGGGATCGCCTCTCAAGAGAGCGGTTGTAATCCCGGACTGACAAGTTCGGCCGGTTCTGTCGGTATTATGCAATTTAAACCCAGCACAGCCGATAAATCAGCGGATTTTCTAAAGGCCAACCCCGAATGGAGCATTATGAAAGCGGCCGAGTATTTGAGAGAAAACCAGAATCAAATTAATTCCTATACATATTTTAACGCCAGCGACGGCAATTCCCCCAGTACGCTAACGGTTAAGTATCCGGACGGTAAGGGTGGTTATGATACTTACTATGTCGGCAATGACGATTTAATCGCTTCTTATAATGCCGGAGCGGGTGAGTCGGCCTCAAGCTCGGATAAATTGGGTCCTTTTGTGCAGACGGTGGCTTGTCGTAATAGGGACGGTTATCCGAGCAATCTTCCGGCCTGGCAATGTCCTTATCGAAATGCCACAACTAATGAACTGGAAGAGGATGGTCCCTCCGGTGACAAAGGATTTACCGAAACCAGGGATTATGTTCAAAAAGTCCAAAGTTATCAGAGAGGCTGTTTGAAAAATTAATTTTTTTATAATAAAATTTAGCTTATTATGAATTATCTTTTTAAAACAATTTTCTTTTTAGTGATAATCTTTTTTTGCTCTTTTGGTTTCAGCGGTTATTCTCTGGCTCAGACAGGGGAGAGTGAAGGACCATATTTTAATGTGGGGGGAACTTATAAGGGACTGGTTCATTGCGGACATACATCCAGTTATGAAAATAGATGCACTCTGTGTGATCTCATTGTAGGCATCCAAAGAATTATAAAATGGGGGATGCAGATTTTGGTAGTGGTAGCTCTGGTGGCGATTGTCGGGGGAGCGATAATGTATATCATCAGCGCCGGTAATAGCGGAATGATGGAATCCGCCAAGACGGTAATTAAGCAAGCGCTGTGGGGAGTAGTTATTGTTTTGGGGGCTTGGGTGATTGTTAATACTATTTTATGGATGATTACTTCCAAGCTTTATCCCGGTACCGGAGAGAGTGGCAATAAGTTTATGGATATCTCCAACTGGTATAATTTTGATTGTAAAAAAGTTCAGTCTGGAGGTGATTCTCAAGAACAAGCAGGCGGAACTTCACAAGATTCACAAGAAGAGGCGCAACGACAACAAGTCGAAGAAGCGCAACTCAGAGCGGAAGAAGCTGCACAAAGAGCCGCTGATGCAGAGCGCAGGGCGGAAGAAGCTGCACAAAGAGCCGAGGAGACTGATAGTGCTCAGTCTGAAATCACCCCTTTGAGTGAGCAGGAGGTGAGGAGTGTTTTTTCTGAATCCGGAATTTCTATAAATAACAATGCCTGTAATCCGGGACAAACAAGCGGTTGTACGGATGTAGGCGGATTAAGGGAATACACAATTAGTTCAGTTGTTGTATTAAGAGAACTGTGTGGAGCTAGTTGTGAGGTTGTGATAACGGGAGGATCGGAAGGCAATGGAATTCACAATGAGAGCGGAACCTATAATCATATAAACGGGTACAAGGTCGATCTTCGACCCAATCCGGAGTTGAATAATTATATCGAGACAACTTTTACTAAAATTCCAGAACCGAGAAGCGACGGAGCAATCGGTTACCGTGACTCTTCCGGGAATACTTATTATTTGGAAGGCAATCATTGGGATGTTACTTATTACGGCACTTAGTTTTTCGGATAAAAATTCATCAAAATTTTTTCTAAACAAAAAATATATTTGTTAAAAATAATAAAATAGTTTATAATAAAAATATATGAAAATCATTGAAACAGCCCAAGCGCAAACCATGGCCAACGCTCCGAGTTTTACCGAGATCGGATCTGCGATTGTGAATTTTATTTTGCAGGCGGTGGGAATTTTTGCTATAATCGGCTTAGTGGTGACGGCGATAATTTATTTTACCGCCAACGGAGACGAGATGCGAATAAAATTAGCCAAGCGGTCTTTTTATTACTCGATAGTCGGGATAGTGATTGCTTTGGGTTCGATTATTGTTATAAAATTTATTGCAAATTTTAGTTTATAGTTTGATAAATAAAAATAAAAAAGAAGGGAGGTGGAAATATGAAAACAAAAATAAAAAAAATAATTTATACCTTTTCGTCAACGATTTTGATTTTGCCGGTAGCGGTTTTTGCTTACTCTCCACCGGGTGGGACCGATTTGCCCGAGGGTACGATTACTGAAATTATCAGTAAAATAATGACTTGGCTTTTGGGTTTGGTGGGATTTTTGGGAGTAATCGGTTTTGCGATTGCCGGTATTTTGTATTTGACGGCGGCCGGAGACGATGATCGGATTCAAACCGCCAAAAAAGCGATGCTTTGGTCAATCGTGGGAGTAATCGTGGCCCTTTTGGGTGTGGTTATTATCCAAGCCGCAGATAAGATGCTAAGCGGAGATAGCAGTGAATTTTAGGAAAATTATTTAAAAATCTTTATGTGTTTATATGGGATTATCCCTTTTTTGATAAATAGGGATAATCCCGCCAAAAAAATGAAAACAAAAAAAATATTTTATTCGGTAGCTTCGTCCTGTTTGCTTTTGCCGGCCATAGCTTCGGCTCAATGGGAGGTAGTAAATGATGGCGGTTTGCCGGAGGGAACTATTTATGAGATAATAATGGGCATTATGAATTGGCTTTTGGCCTTGGTGGGAATAATTGGTGTGATCGGATTTGTAATTGCGGGAATAATTTATTTGACTGCAGCGGGGGATAGCGGTAGGGCGGAAACCGCCAAAAACGCTATGACTTACTCAATAATCGGAGTAATCGTGGCCTTAATGGGTTTTGTAATAATCCAAGCTGTAGATGCAATGCTTGGGGGTGGAACAAGCACATTTTAGTAAATATTTATATATGAAATATAAGATATTTTCTATTTTTCTGTCTTTTGCTTTTTTGCCTCTTTTTGCTCTGGCTCAATATGTTCCTCCGGCAGAAACCGGTTTGCCTGATCAAAATTTAGCCTTTATTATTGAAGGGGTAATGCTCTGGCTTTTGGGAATAATCGGTTTTATCGCCATTATCGCTTTTGTGATTTCGGGGATGCAATATCTTCTTTCGGCCGGCGATCAAAATATGATCGAAACCGCCAAGCGCAATATGAAATGGTCGATTGTGGGGGTAATTGTGGCTATTGTTGGTTTTGTAATAATCCAAGCCGTAGATGCAATGCTTGCGGGATATGTGGCTTTTTAATTTTTTAAAAAGTATTTTTATGTTCAGAAATTTATCGGTCGCAATCTTTATTTTAGGCGGTCTTTTCGTCTTCAATTTTTCTTTGGCTGTGACCTGCCCGGCCGGTTTTGATTCTTCGTTGGGTGTGTGTATTCCCAATGATACCGGTTTACCCGATCCGGGACTTGATCCGGTGGCGATTATTATTGAAAATGTGATGATGTGGCTTTTGGGAGTGGTCGGGTTTATTGCTATTATCGCTTTTGTGATTTCGGGGATGCAATATCTGCTTTCGGCCGGCGATCAAAATATGATCGAAACCGCCAAGCGCAATATGAAGTGGTCGATTGTGGGGGTAATTGTGGCTTTGATGGGTCTGATTATTTTGAATTTTGTTTTCGATATTTTGGGAGGATATTCTTCTTTCGGCGGTTCAACTCCCGGCGGTTCGTTTCCAACTTCGCCCTCACCGGAACTTACCCCCATAGAAACACCTTGGGGTGACGGAGTGCAGGGATAGGCGAATTTTTTTGGACATTTTATTTTATTAAAATAAATCAAAAAATAATTTTATTAATTTTTTATAAATGAAAAAAACAAATTTTAAAAAAATAATCGCCTTTTTTTTGTTGGTTTTTTGTTTTTCTTTTTTGAGTGTAAATGTTTCTTTGGCACAACAAACTAATCCGGGAGTAATAAATTTTGAAAATCCTTTAAGTTATAATACTGTAGACGGAATATTGGGGGCTTTGCTTATCCACTTACGGGGAGTAATTGTGGTGATCGCGATGGTTTTTTTGGTGGTTGGGGCTTTGCTGTATATATTCTCGGCCGGGGACGATGGAAAGATGAAAACCGCCAAAGGAGCGATATATGCGGCGGTAATCGGGCTGGCGATCGGAATTGCGGCTCCTTCTTTTCTTAAGGAAATTTATGATATTCTCGGACGATCAACCGCCGAGGAGACTTTGATAAACAGCGCTCCAAGTTTGGCGACTATTGCGCTTAATGTGCTCAATTTTCTCTTGAGCATCGTGGGAGTGGCGGCGATTATAATGCTGGCGGCGGCGGGCATCGCTTATATGACGGCGGCCGGCAATGAGGGTCAGATTGAGACCGCCAAAAAAATGACCAAATGGTCGATTGTGGGAATTGCGGTGGCGCTGGGCGCCTTGGTAATAGTTAAGCAAGTAGCCAGCTTTTTTGTCTAAAAATTTTTTACCACATGTCCTTGCGAGGATAATTTGCCTGCCTACCGGTCGCACGCCGCCAAAGGCTATGGCCGACGGAGCGCAGGCAGGTACTTAAATTATCCGTGGCAATCTCATTTATAAAAACATAAGAAGCAATTCTATCGGAATTGTTTTTTTATTTTCCCAAATTTAAAAGCGGGCGAATCTGCATTGCAGACGCCCGCTCTTGCCTAGATAGGCTGCCTCTCTAGCTTTATAAAGAGGGTTGATTTTTTTACTTTGAGTCCTTCCTTTGGGTGGTAATATTCCGCCTCTTCTCTGTTAATATTGAGTTCGGCAAAAATCTTAGCATCCTCGGTTGGGACAAAGATTATAAAATCGTTTTTTTTATCAGGATGTAGTCCTTCTACATTTCCAATTCTTAAAACCAGTGACATATTCTGGTGTTTGGGATATGGGAGTTTTACATTGGAATTTTGAGGAGTCCATCCTCTCCATGATATATTGTTGTACCATGGATCGGTCATGAAATATTTGGAATAGTCTCCGTGAAAAGATATCTTATATCGATATCCAAATTTAACGAAGCTATCCGTGTAAATTTCCGCAGTCCCAGCTCTTTCCCCATTCGGACCGACAGTGCTGGAAAAAATCCTTCCGTTAAAATGGATTGGAAAATTTCCAACAGTTTCCCACTCGGGGATTTTTGGGATTGAGGCTTTGGTACCTGTTTCCACTCCCTCGTTTTTTTCAGTGCTTACTCCTGTTTTTGGGGGGTGTTTCCATTCATCCCAATTTTGATAGACAAACAAGGCAACGCCAGCTAACAGGACTGCGCCTATCAAAGGGAGCAAAACCGTTGTTTTTGGTTTGCCGATAAAAATAATAGCTATCCCAGCAATTACCAACATTACTGCTATTGTGTAGTTAATCATTTTTTTTACCTCCTAATCCAGCTAGGATGCCCAAGATGCCCGTGAGGGTATCCGTGCCTTCCACACGGATGGTCTTGACTTCTTTGGGGGTTTGTTTTTGCCACACCTGGATAGCTTCCCAAATTTCCTTTTCGGGGATATTGGGAAATTTTTCTTTTAAAAGTGCAGCTTTCTCTAGTAAATGCTGAAACTCTGTGGATTGACTTTCTTTCTCAAAAACTTCCTTCTGCTTATTGTCTCGAGCTTCTTTGAGATTCTCATCCGGATTGATGGTATCAATCTTGGCCTTGAGAATTTCAATGCCGTATGAGTGTTCAGCATAGGAGATTTTTTTACCTCCTATCATTCTTTCTCTTACATCGAGTGAGAGTTCCACCTCTTCAGTCGTTCTGATATCGGAAGAAGTGAGTTTCTCCCATAAGGTATTTGAAATTTCAGTGGCTTTTGTAATGACCGAGTCGACATCTTCATCCACCAAAGTTGTCCGAATGACCTGGTCTAATTCTGAATCTAGACCACTCTGGATACCTTCTTCGTCAACTTCTAAATACCTGTAGGCAGCCAAGGCAGATATTCTGAATTGAATGATTCCACTCACAATGACGGTGCCGCCTTTTCCTACCGGAAAAGGTCTTTTGATAATGGGCTTTGATTTTACCTCCCTGGATAACTCCTGAATACTCCACCAGGGGCGCTTCAGATGCAAGCCTTCCTTGTAGGGAATATGAATTGGTACAGATTGATTATTTCCATCAGTATCTCGTTCAATTCTTCCTGTAAAGAAGCTTGAGGGCACTCCGATATTAACATCCTTTACCTTAAAAATCATTGTGGAAATTAATACTGCAACAAAAAAAAGTACACTAGCAACAAGAACGATAGTTTCCATTTTCCTTCTCCTTATTTAATTGTCAACGAGCCGTCATTGGCTCAAAATTAAGCCACTGAGTTATGAGATATGCCTTTTCCCTTGTGTTTAAAGGCATAAAAATATGCCGATTTTATTGATTTTGACACGAAGGGGGCAATATATCTTATAACGTTTAATGATAGCATATTTTTGCGTTTTTGTCAATAACTGTAACATTGCAGCGTCAAGTTTACACTCGCCAATTCATTTAATCTCTCTATAGG
>JAZHDF010000038.1:0-23966 GCA_036584565.1 Candidatus Moraniibacteriota bacterium | reverse complement strand
AACCGCACTTCCTCATCAGCCTTCAAAAGAGATACTTTGCCGATTTCCCTCAGATACATCTGGACCGAATCGTTATAATTCGGCTCAACATCTTCAATTTCTTTCTTTTTATCAATTTTTTCCGGCGAAAAGTCCCTTCCTATTTTATCAGTTTCTTCCTTAATTACCTCGCCGGAACTAACAATTTTTACTCCGCCGGTCTCCAGCTTGCTATAAAGATCCTCCAATTCTTCAATATTTTTTTCCATATCCGGAAAAGCGTGAATAATCTCATCCTCAGTAATAAAACCGCGCTGCTTTCCTCTAGAAACCAGATCCTCAATCAAGGCGTTGATTTTATCTTTGGCTTTAGCTTTAGGCACTCTTTTTATTTTTGGGGAAGATTTTTTTACAGAAGATGAAACCTTGATTTTCCCTACATTCTTTTGATTTTTTTTCGATTTTTTAACAATCGGTTTTTTGCTTTTTTTGATAGTTCTTTTTTTAATCTCTTTTTTATTTTTAGTCCCGGAAGCTTTAATATATTTTTTGGATGAAATCGTTTTTGTTTTTCTTTTGTTTTTCAAAGAAGGCTTTCGACCGGAAACTTTGGTTTTGCCTTTTTTAGGAGTGGATTTTTTTGTCGCTTTCTTTTTGGTTATAGCCATTTTTTTGCAAAGTAAAATTTTAATTTAAAAACAAAAGAATTGATGCAAAAGAAATTGCAACTCTTTATCTGCTTAATCTTATATCATTTTTAACATAAAAACAAATATTTGCCAATATTTAAAAAATTCTATTCGACCTTATTCAATTCAACCAATTGTCGAGTTATCTCTTTGACCGCCTCTTTATCTCTGGAATCTTCCGCTTTTCTGATTTTTTCTATCAATTCCGCATTTCTGTTTTTCAACAATTCTTTCTTGAGCGCTAAGAAATATTGATCAACGGCTAGCCATTTTTCTTTCAAAGAATTAAGATTTTGATCTTTCTCGCAATTTTTAAAATAAAGCTCCCTTAAAAAATTTTTCCAATTTGCATCTTCAATAATATCCAGTAATTTTTCAAAATTAAAATCAGTCTCCTTTCCTCGATTAATCAAGATTTCCACGATTTTTTTATTATCGAAATTATCCTCTATCGCTTGAGAATATTTTGCCACCCCTTCTCGCCAAAAACTATCCTCGCTGATAAAAGCGCCCAAAATTTGAATCTGAATATCTTTAATTTTATCATATTTATATTCAACCGGTTCCTCCCCTTTTCCGGAAACGCTTCTGTTTTCACTCGACCATTGTCGATTATTATTTTTTTCAAATTCCTCCGCCAAAGCTTTTTCCGAAATATCCAATTGACCGGATATTTTTTTCAGCCAATACTCTTTTTCCACCTTATTGGAAAAACTATTTATCAATCCGCTCAACTCTTCGATTATCTTTTTTTTATCCTGAATATCACGCTTATCTTTTCCTAGAATCGATTTCTCGATAAAATATCCCATCGCCGGAACCGCTCCTTCGATGGCTTGTCTGAATTTATCAATATTCTCTTTAGCGATATCGGCCGCATCCTTTCCTTCATCAATCGAAACGATAAAAACATTTAAATCTTTTTCGAAAGCCAACTGCGCGCTCCTTCGAGCCGCTGTCTGACCGGCCTCATCCATATCGAAAAACATTTTAATATTTTTAGTATAGCGCCTTATAATATTCAACTGATCCTCCGTTAAGGCCGTCCCGGAAACCGCTACCGTGTTTTTTATTCCCGCTTGATAAGAGGCGATTACATCCATATTGCCCTCCACCAATAAAATCCAATTATCTTCCCTGGCTTTCATTTTGGCTTTTTCTATCCCATATAAAACTCCGCTCTTGTGATAAACTTCCGTTTCCGGAGTGTTGATATATTTGGCCTGGGATTCATCGCCTCCCGGATTTATCCTGGCCGAATAACCGATTATTTTGCCTGTCGTATTGGCAATGGGAAACATAATCCGATCTCGAAAACGATCATAAAAATCATCCGCCCGACCGCGCCCGCCTTCTTTTTCGATAATCAGACCGGCTCGCAAAATGTCTTTCGATTCATACCCTTTATTAGTCAAGAAAGTCAACAAATTTCGCCAACCCGGAGGAGCATAACCTAAGCGAAAGTCTTTAATTGTTTCCTCGGCTAGCCCTCGCTCTTTCAAATATTTTAAAATAGCTCCTTTGCCCAAACCTTGCCATAGTTGCTTTTCATAAAACAGAGTCGCCCACTCTAAAATTTCTCCGACCTTGCTTTTTTCCTCGGGAGTAAAAAAATTTTCACCACCGCGATACTTTGGAAGTTCTACTCCCGCCCTTTGAGCCAAATTTTCCAAAGCCTCCCTGAAATTCAAACCCTCAATCTCCATCAAGAACCCGAAAATATCCCCGCCTTTATTGCAACCGAAACAATGCCACATCTGTTTTTCTTCACTTACCGTAAAAGAGGGGGTTTTTTCATTATGAAAAGGACAACAAGCTTTCCAGTTGTTGCCGGCTTTTTGCAAACGCACATATTCACCAATTAAATCCACTACATTCAATTTGGATTTTATAATTTCTACCTCTTGACCCATTTCGTTTATTCATTTTTCATCTCCGAATTATCGCATAAAAAAACAATTTTTGGAAGAACCTCTGTAAAACCCAAATTAATCCGCGTCATTGACTATTTCCACCTTTATGCGGGATTGATAACCGGGAAATTTATTGGAAAGAAAATTCGGCTTAATTAAAAACTCAACCTTTTTAATTCCCGAAAAATCTTCCAAAATCGCATCAGCTTCGCTTTTATTTTTATTCACCAAATAAGCGATTAAATCTTTTTCATTCACCTCCGCCTGATTAACAGTCTTTATTTTTAGTTCGGTCTTGATTGAGTTTGAACCGAAATCGATTTCCGCTCGGCCATATTGTTTTTCCAATGAAACAGTTTTCATATTGATACTTTCTTGAAGAGTTTTTTGGTTGATATAATCATTGACTTTTTGTTCCAACTCTTGGGCCGAAAAAGCCAAGGATTTTATTTTTATCTTGACTTGATACTCAAAATTTTCCGTTACCGAATCCTCCCCCGGAAAAACCGAATAATCGATCACCTCAAAAGCAAAAGCATCCTCCAATAATACATTTTCTTCTCCGGCTTTTTGTTTGATATTTTCCTTTAATTGATTTTTTAATTGACTTTCGGTTTTTATTTTAGCGTTCTCTATATCAGTCGAGGAAACGGTCTTTAAACCGCTTGTTTCTCCCGTACTGCCCCCGCCTTTTGTTTCTTCGGATAATCTGGCATAAAATTTATCATACTTGGGACTACCTTCAAAACCGGGAATTTTAAATTCCGCTTCTCTTAAATTATAGCTCTCGCCCGCCTCGTCTGCGATTATCTCCGCCTCAATCTTACCCGGTTCATTCTGACCGTCTTTAATTGTCATCCCCGGCACCGTCACACTATTTATCAGGCGAAATACTTTACCCTCTCCGGACACAAATCGAGTGGTGGCCACCAAAACTTGTGAAGTCTCGCCAAATTCATTATAAATTGTTATTTTGCCTTTAGCTTTTTGACTGGAAGAACCTTTTTGGCCGGTAGCCGGAAAAGAAAGTGATAGTAAACTTTCTTCTTCAAATATAATCGGTTTCAATAGAATACTTGCTTCTGTGTTTAAAGAGCTTTTATTGTTTTCTCCGACCCTTAGATCAATATTAAAAACCTTTTCTTCTTTTTTGGGAAAAACTTTGACTCGCGCCTCCGGTAAATAAAAATAGGCTCCGATTGCCAAAAGCAAAAAGATTAAAATCGATAAAAAAATCCAGATAAATTTATAACCCCCTCTTTCTGCTTTTTTATTACCCTTATCAATTATCTCCTCCTCGGAAGAATGACTAAAAAAATCATCAAAAATTTCCTCGTCTCGAGAAGATAGTTCTCGTTGAGTTTTATCTCTCACTTCGACATTCTTATCCTTTTCATCTTGAAAAGATTGATGATTTCCCGGAATTGATTTGATATCTTCTTTTTTAAAGTTGGAATCAATTCTCTTGTCGGGAGTAATAAAACTCTCCGCCCCCAAATTATCCAAACTGACTCTGCGACTATTGTTATTTTTTTCTTCCTCCCCGGAAGAAATATTTTCTCGAAGAGAAACCGGCCTTGATTTTAACCTCAAGTCATTATCACTAATGACTCCCCGCAACTCCTCCAGAGAATTTTTTACCACAAAACCTATTTTCTTGGCCACCGCCATCGCCCGCTCGTCCTTGGTGACAAAAATAATTCTTTTATCCAGTCTTTCCGCCTCTCTCTTTATCAATTTCAAACTGACTGCGCTTTGCATTATCAAGGCTCGATTGGTAACAACCAAAATATTATATTTTGCCGAGGACTTTCTGATCCTGGTGATAATGGAATTGACTTCCTCATCCACATCGATATAAAAAGTCTGATGCATAATAATATTTTTTAAAAATTATTTATAATCCACTTTATTCATAGCCCGCTTTAAAATACCGGCTAAAACTTTTTCTTCTTGCTCAAGCTCCAAAACCAAGCCGGCCAAGCCCATCGGAGTAACATCTTGAGTACTAATCAACTCGCCGGTTTTATCTATAATACTGGAAGCGTCTTGAGGACGCAAGAAGGATAATTTTGGCGGATTGACAAAGGCTAGCTTACTTATCCAATCCCGAGAAAGCAACGCTTTTTTTATCCCCGGCAAACCGGAACCGCCCCCGCACATTAAAATTTTATTGGGCAACAAATCATTTTGAGAAAATTCCGACAATGCCAACTCTACTCCGCTCAACCAAATTCGACAATCGTCTTCAAATATTCGATCCAATCTCTCAGTATCGATTTTATTCAGCTTACCCAAAGCATAATTTATTTTTATCCGCTCCGCTTTTTCAAAATCCACTCCGATTTCCTGGGCCAGTCTCTTGGAAAAGGCTCTTCCGCCCAAAGCGAACATCTTTGTCCCCTCCAAGCCTCCGTTTCTGACCACCGCAATATCGGTAGTTCCTCCACCAATATCGACAAAAATAGCGTTAAAATTAAGATCCCCCTCAAAATCAACCAACTTAGCCACCGCATAAGGTTCGGCGGCAATACTTACCAAATCAATATTTAAATCATTCACAATTGACTCAATCGCCCCCAAGTGAATAGTGGGCGCATAAGCGTTAAAAACACTGATTGAAACATTGTGCCCCTGAAAATCCAAGGGATTATTAATCCGGTATCCGTCTATTCTGACATCCGAGATAGCCGCATTAATCAAGCGTATATCGATATTGCTTTGCCCTGTTTCCCAGGCAATCTGCTCGCTGATTCTTTCGTAAGCCTTTTGTTGAACTTTCTGAATGATATTATTTAATTCCGGTAAGCCGATTTTTAAGTCCGATCGCGCCCTTTCATAATGAACGGTGGTCGTAGTTCCCTTTACCAATTCTCCCGCAATTCCGACTATGGCATATTTAATATTTTTTATGCCGGCTTTATTTTTGGCCATTTCTATCGCTTCTCTGGCCACCGCCACCACACCTCCGATATCGGAAACCGCTCCGCTTTGCATATTGCCGATTTTCTGGCGCACTCTCCCGACCCCAATTACGATTCCTTTTTTATTTTGAATATCCAACCTGAAAACAAGCGCCTTAACCACTTCCGTTCCGATATCTAAAGCTAAAAAAACTTCTTTTCTTTTTTTTATTGACGTAATTTTTGAAAAAAGACTCATACTAATTATTTTCCTTTAATTTAATTTTTTCGCCTCGATTTTATTTAAAGTTTTTTCCATCTCATCTTTTTTTAATAAACCTTCCACTCCGCCGTAATAAAGAACCACATTGGCTCCGTTGATTATTCCCATTTTCAAAGATTCGGCCACAGACTTACCCTCGATATAGCCCGCTAAAAAACCGCTGGAGAAGGAATCCCCCGCCCCGGTCGAATCGACCGCCGCCACTTTCAAAGCTTCGACATAAAAAATATCTTCTCCGTCATATCCCCAAGCCCCCTTCTCGCCGTCGGTAATCACCACTACTTTGGCACCGGTTTTTTTCAATTCTTTTAAAAGAAAGACTTCGTCGTTAATTTCTTCATCTTTGAAGTTATTTTTCCCGGCATTTAAAATTATTTCGATCGCCTCGTCTTTATTGACAAATAAAACTTCGGTCTTGCCGGCAAATTGATAAATTTTTCCGACATCTTCGGTGATATTTCTCCCTCGCGGATTAAAACAGATTTTAGCGCCGGTTTCGGCCGAAACCTCGGCAACCGTATCTAAAACCCCTCGCCAATCTCCGTTCGGATCGGTGACTGAAATCCAGCCAAATTCGGCTATTTCAGTCGGAATAACTTTTAATCTTTTATTAGCCTCTTGATTGGAAAAAATAATCCTCTCCCCGTTTCGTTTATCCACGATAATGGCCGACAAACCGGTCAAACAACTTTCTGTTTTTACCAAGCGAATATCAATTCCTTCTTTTTTCATTTCTCCCCTTATCCATTCTCCCAACAAATCATCCCCCAAAACAGTATAACAAAAACTCTCAATTCCCAATCTTTTCAAACCGCAAGCCACATTGACGGCGCAACCGCCCAGGGATTCAAAACGGGTTTCGATATGATATTTGGCGCCGGACTCAAAAGCTATTTTTTTCTGCGAGGTAAGATCTTCCGGCGTATCCATCCGCACCCCTTCATCGGTCGGAAAAAAAATATCTTTGGCCGAAGAGCCGATACAAACTATCTTTTTCATAAAAAATCTTAAACTAAAAAATTATTATTATGCGCCACCGTAATGCTCACTTTAGAATTGTTACATTTATTCTTCTGCAGCAGCCGACAGAATTTTTGTCTAATTTTGACCAGCAGGAGCAGGAGCTGGCTGATTTTGACTTGTAGTTCCGCTCCCTAAACTTTCAATACTCTGCAAATTAATGTTGGTTAAATTAGGATTGATGGTGTAAAGAACAAGCCAAGCCACCATAACTGCCACCAAACCCCAAATAGCATCCACAATCACCTTTTTACCGCTTTCCATTTTGGAAGTATTGCCGGCTGCCGTAAAATACATAAAACCGCCGATTGAAATCATAAACATCGCCGCTATTCCCACCGACCAAACCAGAAATTTATAGACCGCGTTGACATAAGCCGGAAAAGTATTAATTGCCTCAGTACCCTCCGTACCGGGAATCGGCTCCATCGGCTCATAAGCGGCCGAAGCGAATTCGCCCCAAAAAAATAAGCCGACCATCAACACCGCCGCCGATAAAAATATGTATTTTTTTTTCATATTCGATAAATAAAAATGATTAAGTTCTAAATTTGGTTCTCTCCATAATCTCCCGATTGATAATATTGACATCCCGTCCGTATTTCAAACGAGACATTTCCTTTAGATATCGCGGAATTTCTTTGTTGCCTTCTTTGGGCGGATAAGTCTTAAAATTAAAAGGCTTGGTGGTTTCATTGTTTATCAAAAGCTTGGCAAAACCGCTGTAATTATTGACATTGATCAAATCACTGGCTCCGAAAACCGGCTCGAATTGTTTTTCCAAAAATTCCGCATCTTCCGGACCGACCCGAAAAGCGCACAACGAACCGACGTTGCCGAAAACCGCCTTGGAAATTTCCTCGCTCAACTGACCGATAAACTGATGGGCGATAATTAAATTTAAGCGATATTTGCGCGCTTCGGATAAAATCTGAGAAATCGAATCGGTGGTAACATTTTGAAACTCATCAATATAAAGATAAAAATCCTTTCTTTCGTTTTCCGGCATATCCACTCGCGAAAGAGCGGCCATTAAAATTTTACCCACCATCACCATTCCCAAAAGATGACTGTTTATTTCTCCGATTCTACCCTTGGAAAGATTGATTAAGAGAATTTTACCCTCATCCATTATTTCCCTGAAATTTAAAGCGCTTTCTTGTTGGGCGATAATCGGTCTCATCAAATCATTGGCGATAAAGGTGGTAAGCTTGGAAGTAATGTAGGGAACCATATTGGCCAACGCCGCTTCTCCGCCGGCTTTTTCCGCTTCCTTAATCCAAAAATCTCTCACCACCGGATTATTACAATGCGACAATTTCATCCTTCGAAATTCCTCGTCCGCCAAAACCTTGGGAATTTCCATCAAAGTCGAACCGGATTCAGGGTGCTCCATTACCAAAAGCATGGCATTTCTGGCATATTGCTCAAACATCGGTCCGCCGGTTTGCTTGAGATCATACAACTTGTCAAAAATGCTAATCATTTCATTTATCACAAAACTCTTTTCCTCCGGTCTTTCGTACTCCAGCATATTCAAACCCAAAGGACGCTCGCTATCGGCCGGATTAAAAATTATTACATCTTCCGCTCGCTCCTTGGGAACGGCCGTCAAAATATCTTCTATCGCATCTCCGTGCGGGTCGATAAAACAAACTCCTTTACCGCTTCGAACATCCTGCTTGGCCATTTCCTGCAAAAAATTGGACTTACCCACTCCGGTCTGACCGATAGTATAAAGATGTCTTCTGCGATCACTATCGGACAATCTGATATCCGTTTTTTCTCCCCGATAATCATTATAACCCAAAAGAATTCCTTCTTTGGGGATGTTAATCGGCGGCGGAGCGGAACCGGCCTTAAGCCATTTTATTTTAGGTGTCTCAGTGGTTGAAATCGGAAAATGAAAAATACTGGCAATTTCTTCAGTGTTTAAAATAACAGCGCTCTCTCGATTAAAATTTCTGAAAATATAATCAAAAGAAACATCCTTGGTTTTAAATCTTTTTAATACCTTAAAATAATTAACTTCCGGATTTTCAAATTGAGCGAAAGAGTTTTCCACTTGAGCCAGTATTTCATCCGCTCGTTCCTGACTATCGGCCGAAGCCAATAATCTGATATTGACACTGAAACCGACTTTGCCCGATTTCCGCTCGATCGACTTTATTAACTCCTGTTCTTCGGGCGTTAATTGGATAATTTCCCGATTAGCGGAAAAACCTTCGTTTTTAGACTTGCTTCCCGCCATTTCGTGCATTACATCTCCCAAGCCTTTTCCTATCTCGATCCCCATTTTTCCGATTACGGAATTGCTGTGCACATCTTTTAATTGTTTGCCTTGTTGCATTTTATGGGCAATACTTTTTCCCAAGGCATACCAATTGCCCTTGGCCGGGGTAATCACTAATTGCAAAGCTGCACCTTCCTCTTCGGTCTTAAATTTACTCAGAGAATTGGATACTTCATTGAGAGGATCAACATCCATCATCTCATAGGTTTTAATCGGCAAAGCATATTTATTTTTCAAACCCAGGACGGCTGAAGCGGTAAAACTTCCGGGAGAAAAAATCGTATAATCGGGAACTTTTTCCACCGAAGCATTGGGAAAATAACTATGGATTTGCTTCTCGATGGTGGCTCTCAGTTTCTTGGGCAGAGAAACATAAAAGAAAATTTCCTCACTATCGGAGGGATTGGCGATTTCCAACGAAACACAAGGATTATCATAAAACAACCCCCACCAAAAAGGTTTTTTTCTTTTTATCCTGGCCAGAGTCATCAGGAGTTGCTCCATTGAGCCGATCTCTTCTTTCCAGGAATCTCCTTGATTATTGCCGGAAGAATTTTTTTCTCGCTTATCGTTTTTGGCCACTCTGACCACTTCCAAATCGGTATTCATGGAATAATTAACTTGAGCCCTAAAACGCAAGAAACTTCGCAATACCAAATACAAGCCGCTAAAAACGGAAATCAATCCCGAAGAGACAATCAAAATAATCAATAAAAAATCAACATTCAACATCTTTGTTTTTAAAAAATTTATTTTTATTTTTCTAATCCCGAATAGCAGACAAACTAATCCTCGCTAATTAAATTCTTTTCCAATAAAGCCTTGTGCAGCTCTTCTGAAAGTAATTTATCATGCATCATGTCCAAAACATAATTATCATCCAACCGACGCGCCACTTTGACCGCATGCGTCACTCCTTTGAGCGTGGCCAATTCCACCAGGTGGTTAATATTGCTTTCGGCGTCCATCTTCTTTTGCTTGATTATTTCCGCATCGGTCTTTACGACTTCTTCATCTTCATCCTTAAACACTCCCGGAGAAGGCTTACTGTGACTCGCATCTTTTTCCGCGCCGGAAATCTCTTTGGCTACTTCTTTTTCGGGAGAAAAAATATCTTTTTCTTTTTCATTGTCAAATCCGGATTCGTATCCTCCCGTCAAATCTTCTTTTCTTATTTTTTCCAAACCCTCCGCGGTATCGGGATTGGGAATTAATTTGCTTTCTTCCGCCATAAGCTTATTCTTAGCTTTTAAATTAATTATTCTTAATATCCTCCTTTACCTCCTCGACAATCTTTTCTATTATCATATCATAATCAGGAATTTTTGCACCCAAAAATTCTTCGATGCTTTCAACCCCTTCGCCCCGCTGCAACATTTCCTTAAAATTCTCGCCGTCCTCGGGGCTTAATTTATCGATTGTGGCGATAAATATTTTTTTCAGAATAATCTCTCCGATTTTGGCTAAAATTTCATCCTGTTTTTCTTGGGTCAGTTTATCAAAACCCAAATCCCTCATTATTTCTTCTTTTATTTTTTCTTGATTTTCATTGCTCATATTTTTTTTATTTAGGGATTAATTTAACTTATGTTAGTGTTTCTCAAAGCTTCTTTGAAATCTTCCAATTTTCCTTCTTCATAAGCTCTTCCTATCGCTCGCAAAAAAACTTTTCTGACAGTATCACCTTCATTATAATTCAAATTTACCACTTTTTCATCAAAAGTTTGCCTAAATAAAGCAAAAACTCCTTTTTCCGGCTGATTAGCCACACTTTCTTTTCCGATTAAATTGATGCCCCTGAAAATTTTACCCAAATTACTGTCTTCCCTCGTTAACCCCGGCAATTCCTTAACTGCAAATTCACTATAAAATTCTCCCAAACTCATTTTCGCTCCGACGGTTTTAATTTCGGCAGAAGGGGCTTGTTCACCGCCAATTTCAATCGCTCCACCCCTTAATTCACTCTTGATATTATTCAAACTTTCCTCCAGATTAAAATCCGGATTTTTTTCTTTCATTTCCGCAATTACCGCTTCTCTGAAATCCTCCCTCTCTTCGGAACTAATTTCACGTTGATTATCGCCGGCTGATTCACTCGTTTCCGCAATCGGATTTTCGGTCGCTTCGGCTTTTTCCAAATTTTCCTCTTTCTGAATTTCTTCGATTGTCTCCGTTTGACTCGCTCCGGATTCTTCAAATTTCAACTCCTCGATTGATTCCGGATTGCCGCCCAGATTAAATTTATCCTCCAAACCGACAATCCGGATATCCGCTTTATCACTTAGGTCAACTTGAAAATCCGTTTCAGCGGAAACTTTGTCAAAATTATAATCCGGATATTTTTCCTGCATTTCGCCCACGATTCCAATCGCTCGCTTATCGGCCCACTCCTCTATACTGGCATATTTTTCCGGATCCCAACCCATTTTTCCCTCAGTCAACTTTTCGTGATTTTGAGCCAAAAATTGCGCCAAAGAATCTTTTATTCCCTTACCCTCAATCACTTTGATTTGAGTCAAACTATCAACCGAATTATCGGTTAAAACCGGATCACTCTTGCTTCCCGTTGCCGATTCTAATTTTTCGGTTTGAGAAATCTCTGTTTTTATCTCCGAAGAACCGCTTGCTTCAGAATTCAAATTCGCTTGAGGGGCAGTCGGTCCCTGATGAGTGTCGGAACCGTGAATTAAATTTTTTGTCTGAACTCCATCACTTTCGACCAAACTTCCCTCGGGAGATTTCACCTCTAAATCCCCAACTTTTAAGCCACTAATCGAATCAGCTCCTTGATCAATGGAAATTCCCGCTAGTCCGAAAAATTTCTTTGTTGCCTCAATTCCCTCGCCTAGCAAACCGCTTTCACGCAAATATTGTCCGCCAAAATATGTTCCGGCCCCAAGCGCCAATCCCTTAACAAAAGATGAGCCCAGTCTTTTATAATAATCTCTAATTTCTTTTCTGGCAGACTCCGGAACATTTTCCAAGGAAATATTTAGTTCTCTCTTGATTAATTCTTGGTCTATTTTTCCCTGCAAATCGGTAACTCTTCTCATTAGCTCTTCGGAGCCGGATTTCAAGCCTTTTTCTTTTTCAATAACATTTTTAGCCTCCGCTCGCTTATAAGATCCTTTCGAAGCCACGGCGATTCCCATCGAAACAGTCAAGCCTCTGATTCCGGGCAAATTGGAAGCCAAAAAAGACATCGCCCCGCCGACCGCTACCAACCCTCCCCCGAAACCAAGCGCCTTGGAGCTGGTTTTTTCCATAATCCAATTCTTGGGTCGCCCCAAAAGCTCGCTGTATTTATCTACCAAATCCAAGGTTCCGACACTCAAATCTCTTTTCATACTTTCCCATAAAGGATGTTTTTGAAATTTCAAATCTTCCTTGGCGCTCATCAAATTGAGCGTCTCCCCGAATTTGGCATGCCGATACATAATTTCCGCCTCTTGATCGTCTTCAATCCCTTCCAATTCCACAATAGCCTCCATATAATTTTTGAGCGCTCTCTCATAATTTTCCTTGTAAATCTCCAGCTCCTTCTCGATTTGATAATCCTTGTCAAACGAAGCGAAATTTCGGAAGAAATTCTTCAAGCGGGAAATTTTTACTCCCACCTCATCTTCTTTCTTGAGATATTTATCTCGTTCTTCTTGGAGTTGTCTACTCAAAACAGTTAAAATTCTTTCTTTTTTCTTTTTCTCCGCCAGCTCATCGTCAAGATTAAAGTTTTTAAATAATTCTTCATTAAGAGTATCTTGTTTTTCTCGAGCATTTCTCAGTTTCTGCATTTTTAGAGCCTCGGCCAACTTATTGCCATTTAAATTCAAGATTTCATCCCGCTCTTTTCTGGGCAGATTAAAGAAATATTTCAAATCTTCATCACTGACACCGGCGGAATGAAGCTTGTCATATGATTCTTGGACATAGGATTTGCTTTTTTCAGACTCCTCCTCTTTATTCTCCGCTTTTTCTTCTACTGGATTTTCTTCACCATCTTTTTCACTATCAGAACCTTCCTCCACAGGAACTCCCGTACTTTCTCTATCTTCTTGCTTCTGATTTTCTTTATTTTCATCCTCCCCGGAAGTATCTTTTTTCATTTTAAGCCCAAATTGTCTTTCTTTGCTTAAATTAAGCACCTCAATAATTTTATTATAGATTTTGTATTTACCGCTATTTTCAGCTGATGCTTTAAATCTTTTTTCTACCTCCTCGGTAAGCATACGCAAAGCTTCTTCTTTTTTGCTTTCAATATCCGTCCCAACAATATCATCTTTGCGCAAATCTAAACTTTTTGATACTTCTGTTATCAATCTTGTTATCGATCTATTACCCTTTCCTTTTTTTGAAATATTACCAAAAGATATGCCCCCTATAATATCCAACAAATAAGCTCTTACTACTTTTGTTTCCGCCGAAACAGATGAAGCTTCCAGGATTTTTTTCTTAGTATTAACTATCTCCTTTCCATTAGGCTTAGTATGTTTTTTTCTATTAGGACGCCTCAAAGAGGGATTATAATTTATCTTATCTTCGGCATCACTCTCGATTTGAGGATTTTCATTATTATCTTCTTTAACCTCTCCCGAAGAATTATCAATACTTTTAAAAATATTATCCAATTCTTCTTGTAAACCAGCTTGTGCTTTACTCCAAGAATTTGGATCTAGTGGATTTAATTTCTGTCCTTCCATAATAAAATTTAAATTATTTTTTGTTTTTAAAAATATATTCGGCCGCTAACTCCTCCCTATCGACAAATAAGCCTTGCTTAGTAAAATTATTCATCAAAAACATTATCGTTTGATCTTCTATTATTTGTTCAATCCTTCTCTCGGAAAGTTTCCCCCAGTCGAAAGCTTCTTTTAATCCATTTTTTGTTTCCTCTATTAATTCACCTATTTTTTCTAGCGTTTGTTTTTCTCTTTCATTTAAACTCTCCAAAAATTTATCCGCCTCGTTAAATTTATCACTTAAAGTATCCAGCGCGGTTTTAATTTTAAGATGCAATGTCTCCGTTAAATTTAAAATATCTTGACTCTCGAAAATACTCTTATCGGTCTTTATTATTTCTCTTATCTTTTTTAAACCATTTTCCTCATATAATAATATTCTCTTTTTGATTCTTTCTTCAACATCTTTATTTTTTATCATATCCCTAAGGGAGACCAGATCGGCATCAATTTTGGCCAATATTTCTTCTACAAATATTTTTAATTCAGTCTGCTCCTCCGAAGTAAGCTTCTCCCTTTCTTTGGTTACACTTTCAAAAGTTTTTTCTCTCTCGTAGTTACCCGCTGACAAATATTTATCAAATTCATTTAAATCTATTTTCTCCCTAACCTCTTTATCCCCGACGACCTTTTTTATTTCAACAAAATTACCTTCCTGACCACCATTAAATTCATATCCCACTATCTCAATGCTATCTGTTGGAAAACCTCCTTCATCGTACCTTAAATAAACATCGTTTTCATTTCCGTATCTATCGATTATTTTTTGCCTCTCAGACTTTATTATTTTATCCTTCACCAAACTATGCTCACCTTCATATTCGAAGCCGGATAAATCACTCAAAATCCCACCCTTAACTTTATCAGTTTGATTTTCTTTATCTTCGACGGACAAATCGGCTTCTAATTCGACAACTTCGGGCGCAATAAATAATTCCTCATTTTTAGAAGAATCAAAATCTTCCTCGGAATTTTTTTTATTATTTAAATCTTTAAGATAGTCATCTATTTCCATCTTTAAAATTTCCTCAACTTCATTCTTTAAAATATCTAGATTCTTAAGCCTTAGCTCTCCATTCCTCTTTTTATTAATCTTGACCAATTTCTGTTTGAAAACCCCTACTATTTTTTTTCTTAACTTGATTTCTTCTTTTTTTGTTAAATTTTTTCTCTCAATAAATTTTAAATATTTTTTTTCCAGTACATTTATTAAAGTTTCTATATTGGCTAATATTTCATTTAATTCTTCCCTTACTATTCCTTCCATAATTAAAGATTCTTGTCCTTTTTTAACTTCTTCCTTGGCCAAAATTTTTTCCTCTCTTGGATTATCTAGCTCTGAAGGAATATTTTTACTCATATCAAAAAATTTAAAATTTTATTTTCGACTTCTAAATTATACCACAACTTTATTTTATCAACAAAAACTGTTATTATGTAAACATCAAGAATTCTAAAAAATAAAAATAAAAAAATGAAATTGGAAAATAAGAAAGTTTTAAATTTAACCTTATTGCTTTTGATTTTGGTTTTTGCCTTTTTGGTCCGCGTTTATAATATCGAAAAAGTGCCCTCCGGAGTTTACCCCGACGAGGCGGTCAACGGAACCGACGCCCTCAACGCCCTCGCTACCGGAGATTACCAATGGTTTTATCCAGACAACAACGGCCGTGAAGGTTTAATGATGAATCTAGTGGCCTTATGCTTCAACTTATTCGGAGTTTCCATTTTTGCTCTGAAATTACCCTCCGCCATCTTCGGGGTTTTAACCGTTTTGGGCACCTATCTCCTAACCAAAGAACTTTTCCGCAGTCGCCGAGCCGGACTCCTGGCCGCTTTCTTTACCGCTTTTTCCTTTTGGGCGATTAATTTTTCCCGCATCTCCTTTCGCGCCAATATGTTGCCTGCTATTTTAACTTTTTCTTTCTACTACTTATTTTGCGGAATCAGATATAACAAAATCGTTTATGATTTAAAAAACAAAAAATTTTGGCAAACTTCGATTTTTAAATCCCATCTCTGCTTTATGTTGGCCGGCTTGATCTTCGGAATCGGCCTCCATACTTACATCTCTTTCCGCATCGCCCCGGCCATCCTTATTTTTTCCTTTATCGCCCTTTGGATAACCAAGAAAAATTTCTGGCGGGATTATTGGAAGCAAAGCTTGATTTTTATTTTTTCCGCCCTGATTACCATGGCGCCGCTGTTTTACACTTTTTATCAACACCCCGAATACCTCAGCTCCCGCACCGGCAATGTTTCGGTCTTTTCACCGGAAATGAACCATGGAGCGCCGCTTAAAACCCTTTTGAAAAGCTTGGGCTTGAGTTTGGTAAAATATAATTTCTGGGGTGATCAAAACTGGCGCCATAACTATCCGCCTTTTCCGATTCTTAATCCTATTTTGGGATT
Source organism: Candidatus Moraniibacteriota bacterium (assembly GCA_036584565.1). Classification (GTDB taxonomy): domain Bacteria; phylum Patescibacteriota; class Minisyncoccia; order Moranbacterales; family UBA9337; genus UBA9337. The sequence continues at coordinate 7,738 of JAZHDF010000038.1, read as the reverse complement.
TACTTTCTTGGGCGGCTTGATTTATTTGATCATTAAATGGTTTCACTTATTAAATCTACGCTTCAAACATAAAATCCGGGATCGTAAATTTTATGTTTATACATTCATTTTGAGTTGGTTTTTTATTATGCTCTCGCCGGAATTTCTTACCGCCGAGGGTCTACCGCATGCGCTACGCTCCATCGGGACTTTGCCGATAACTTTTATCATCGCCACGGTTCCTTTTCTGTGGCTTTTGGGCAAAAAAGAAAAATACGGCCACGGTCTCAAAATAATTATCCTGTCTTTTATTTTTATTATCGTTCCCTTTATCGGCCTATTCGAGACCATCAAATATCACTACTTTTGGGCCAACAATCCTCATCAAGCGCAATCCTTCGAATCCGGTCTAATTGATGATTCTTATTACATCCGTAATCTCTCTCCGGAAACCCCGGTTATCGTTATTGCCGAAAATATGCAACGCATCCCGGTTAAAATGTTTAATTTTCAAAGACCCGATACCGCTTACTATCATCAAGACGAATTGGATAGTTTACTTGACACGGAAATACCGGAGGGAACCGTTTTTATCTTGACCGGCAAACAACAATGGGTAGCTAACAAGATCATTCAACGCCTTCCGGAAATGAATCTCTTCATTTACACCGACGATACGGTTTTTAAAGATAAAACTTGGGTTATAAAAAAAATAAATTAATTTTTAATCAATCCCTCGATTAAATCACGGGGGAAAAATAAATGAAAAATCGACTAAAAGAACTGCTTCATTATTTTAAAGAAAAGCACGTGATAGTCATCACTCTTGTTTCGATTGTTTTTTTAACCGTCTCTTTTTTAAACGCCCACAATGATGCGGCTACCTTTGATGAAATTGCGCATATTCCGGCCGGTTATTCTTATCTCACCCAAAATGAGATGCGTCTAAATCCGGAACACCCCCCCCTCATCAAAGATCTGTCCGCCTTTCCGCTTCTTTTTATGAATCTCAATTTCGACCTCACTCAACCCTTTTGGAGTGGAGATCTCCCTAAAAAATGGGACGAAGGGCAATGGGCGGCCGGGCGGCATCTGCTTTGGGAAAATGATAATAATCCCGATAAAATAGTTTTTTGGTCCAGGGTGCCGATTGTGATTCTTTCTCTTCTTTTAGGATTGTTTATTTTTAAATGGACCAAAGAATTGGCCGGGACTTTGGCGGGCCTCTTGGCTTTTGTTCTTTATTCTTTCGATCCCAATATCTTGGGTCACAACCACTATGTCACCACCGATATCGGAATTATGGCTTTTTTGGTTTTTTCTTTTTATTATTTCCTAAGATTCATCAAAAAACCGACCTGGAAAAACACTCTCGTCGGGGGGGTTTTCCTGGGCTTGTTCTTTTTGGCCAAATTTTCTTCGATTCTGGCTTTGCCTATTTTCGGTTTGGTGCTCATTCTTTATCCGCTCATCAAAAAAATTGATTCCAAAGAAAAACGCCTCCAAATCTGGATGGGATATTTCGGCAAAGGATTGGTCGCTTTGGCTCTTTCTTTGACTATGATTTGGGTGGTTTATCTGTTTAACACTTTCAGTACTTCTCGCGAAACAATGGCGCAATTGATTGACTTCAATGCCCCCGCTTCGGATCAAAATATAAAAAATGTTTATACTCGCAAAGTTTTGCACGGCTTAAATCAAAGCGCCTTGACTCGCCCGCTCTCGGAATACGGTATCGGAGTAAACTATGTTTTTCGCCGAGTAGCCGGAGGTAACGGGGCTTATTTCCTGGGAGAAGTTTCCAGTAGCGCCTTTACCGCTTATTTTCCCACCGTCTTTTTGCTCAAAGAAACCCTTCCGCTCTTGATTTTAATTTTATTAACTTCAATTTTTACTCTTTGTCAAATCTTTTCCAAGTTCCATCTCCGTTCCAAGATACTCTTGCGACATTCTTTTCGTAATTTTATCGCTTGGACCCGCCACGGGGTGGTTCAATATACGCTCTTCGCTTTTATCATTCTTTATTCTTATCTCAGCATTACCGGCAATTTAAATATCGGACTTAGGCATCTGTTTCCAATTTTTCCGTTTATCTATATCTTGGTAGCCAAAAAAGTCAGAGATTTTTTCAAGACCTTCAAAAGTCGCCAATTGATTTTTGCCAAATATCTTCTAACCCTCCTCATTGCTTGGATTATCTTTGAGCCGATTGCCAATTATCCCTACTATATGTCTTATTTCAATCAAATCGCCGGCGGACCGAAAAACGGTTACCATTATGTCACCGACTCCAACGCCGATTGGGGGCAAGACCTAAAAAGATTTCAGAGTTTTCTCGATCAACACCCGGAAATTGATAAGATCAGATTAAATTATTTCGGAGGGGGCAACCCGCGATACTGTCTGGGAGATAAATTTATCGACTGGTGGGATAGCAAAAGACCCCTTGAAGCCGGCTGGTACGCCGTTTCGGTCAATCACCTGCAAGGCAGTATCTTTGACAAGACCAAAAAGGATGAAGATTCTTGGCGCTGGATAAACGAATACACTCCGATCTATCAAATCGGTACTTCAATTCTGGTCTATTACATTCCAGAAAAACCGACTGAATAAAAAACAAAAAAACGCCATTAAAAATGGCGGTTTTTTTGTCTAACAATCTTATAAAACCGAAAGATTTACCGGCGCATTTGGAGAAGTAGTATCTACAAATTCAACATATTCATGGGTGCCAATATCCCAAATTAAATTTTGTGGACGAATTGTGCCGATAAAATCAAAATCTATTGACTCACCAAACAAAGATTCAAATAAATTATAAACACTAGTTGAAATACCAGCATCAATTGCGGGAGATGTTGACTGCAAACCAAAATTCCTCTCTATAGGGTTCACAAACAAAGGATCGGACTCTAGACAACCTTCACACTTGCCAGTGCCAGCAATAAGCCCTGATACATCATAAATTTGTCCCCAATTTATCTTTACACCTCCCTCTGGCTGATAAAATATATTATTTTTAAGATCGGCATTATTTCTATAGTCCGTATACGCCAAGCTTAAATGATAACCTGAAGAATTTATATTATTGGCAACAATATTGTTATACATATAGAAATTACTATTATTACCACCGGTAATATCAATTCCCCGATCATTGCCATAAAGAGTATTGTTTATAAGATAAATATCATCACTACTCCAAGATGATATTGCTTGAGCGGTTCCTAATGGATTGGATATATTATGGATAATATTTCCAACCACATAAACCGGATCCGTAACATCTCCTCCAATTTGAATTCCACTATCTGAACAATTATATATTTTATTAAATATTATCCAAGCATTTCTTGGAGAATAAGTGGGACCATAATGAACGACTAGCGCACTGCCATTTGAACCCGAGGATGGGCCATAATTATTATACATTTCATTTTGAGAAATAATTACATTCTCAATTTCTTTAAAATCAATAGAATTTTCTCCAGCATCATGCAACTTATTTGCTCCAACATAATAATTTTTAGCGGTATAATTGGCTGCATGCGCATTTCCCACTGCATCACCAGCGATATCATGAATATCATTATTTAATATCCAAACATTTTCTGAATAACTGCCTGTAGTAACACCATGGGTATCGTTTTCAGGAAATTCGGGAGAATCCGGACCGAGATTTTCGAAATTATCCATATGAATATTATTATTGTAAACAACTATATTATTAAATGAATAACCAGAATGACCGGAAATGGCAACTCTGGAAAGCTCGGAATTTCGAATAATAGCATGATGGAGGGTGCTGGTATTATGACTACGCAAACCCAAAGAATAACCATTATCAATTTTAAGATTTTCCAATAATATATAACTTCCTTTTATAATTGTTTCGCGGCTAATTACCGGTTTAGAATCTTCATCAGCCCCACGAAACCAACAAGGCTCCTCAATACTGCAATTAAAAGTAATGATGAGCTGACTTGCAACGCTTGAACTGCCATGCACCTCGACATATGAGCCCGCCCCATAATTAGTGGGGATACTCGCTCTGGGCTTATCCGGATAACCGTAGATATTATTTGTATCGGTTGCGAGCGGATGAGTATTATCAACATAATAACAATTCACAGTTTGTCCGCTGGGCCAAGTTGGACATTTAACGGTCTTATCCGGAGCAGGAGAATCAATTGGATGGATATCTCCCCACATTCCCGGATTAGGAATTCCAATTGGCGGATTATAAGCCTTGGATTTATTGGGAAAAATAAAAAAAATATTAAAAAATAAAACTACCAGAAATAAAGTTTTTTTTGAGAAAGTATTTTTCATTTGTTTTTATTATAATACAAAAAGATTCACTGGCACACTGAAAGGAATAGCATCTTTAGATTCAAAATATTCATCAGCGTCAATGCTTCATAATTAATTTTTGAGTCTTGGAATATTGTTAACATCTTTTACAATAATTATATTTAAATGTTAAAAATATATTCAATACAATACCAGCCTCTATTCCTCTTTTTTTAAATCTCCATCTTCAACCTCCGCCGAATTATTTCCCGATTCTTCGTTCTCCCTTTTTATTTCTTGCTCTTCTTGGATTACGCCGCCGATCATCCGATAAAAAACCTTATTCTCACTACGCAAATCGATATATTCCAAATCATTTAACTCTTTAAGCATAATTTGTCGATTCAATAATGTCTTTAGGGTATAAACCGATTTTTCAATCGGAAATTTGGCATTCAAATAAATATCCCAACCTTTCTTGGTTTGGACAATTACCTCTTCGGAAATTCTCGATTCGGTCCGATATTCATTTAAAATTTCCAACCCGGTTTCGGTTTTTACCGCTTCTTGTATTTTAATTATAAAATCCACATACCTGGGAAGAAGCACATATTCTCCCTCATTAATATTCTTACCGCTTCCGTCGATCAATTTAACAATCGGACCGCCTTGATTTTCCATTTCCGAAGAATCGGCTTTTTTATAAGCATATCCGTTTTCGTCGATGAAATAGCAATCTCCCCTTGAACATAAAAATAAGATCAAATTCCGTTCTTCTATTTCAATTTTTAGCCGACTGGGAAATTTTTTTTCCACCGATATTTTTTTTATTTTTTTAAACTGCATTTTTAAATCCCGCTCCAACTTATTCGAATTAAAAAAAATAAAATTTCCCCGAGAAAAAATTTTCCAATATCCGGATTTTAATTCATTCTCGACAGCACCGGTTATTTTTTCCGAAGGAATTGAGTTGTTGCCCGCCAGATCAATATCGTTGATCTGCAGAAAACCCGCAAAAAACAAAGAATAAACTAAGACCGCGACAAAGATAAAAGTTAAAAAATGACTAACTGTCGTTAATCGAAAAAATTTTCTAAATTTAGAAAAAATAACTTTTTTTTCCTCTTTTTTTTTCGCCCAATGTTGTTTTTTTTCTCCTGCTGTCATATCACAAAGTTAAAAACAAATTTTCCAAAATTAAACGCGCATTTAAACCGGGATTTTTTATTTTTTCCAAGACCCGATTAATCTCGCTAATAATTGCATAATTTTTCTTTAACAATTCCGGGTTATTTAAATTTTTGTAAGCCTGCACGCGAATCATCCAAATCCAAAATTCCAATTTTTCCGTAGCGGAATTGATATTTTTGGCATAACTTTCCGCCAGATTGAATTTTTCCGCCACACTCATTTTCTGCAAAAGATTCAAATCCCTGATTCCCGCCTCCCTCTCGAGATAAACATCTTCATTGTTCAAAAACCTCTCCACTTCACCCGGTCGCCCCATCGAAAAAACGATCATCTTTTCGGAAACTTTTCGGTCTTGCCGCCCAAAGCCTTGTCTTATTTCCTCCAAGGCTACCAAATTAAAATTCACTTTTTGACAGCGCGATCGCACCGTTTTTAAAAGCAAGCTCTCTTTATGGGTAACCAAAATTATTATTGCCGAGCTGTTGGGCTCCTCCAAATTTTTTAGCAAAGCGTTTTGCGAAGCATTGAGTAATTTATGCGCATCATCGATTATCAAAACTCGTCGCCGACCGATAGCCGGAAACAAACCCAATCTTTTTTGCGCTTCCCTGATTTTTTCCACCTCAATAGCTTTACTTTTAACAACTCCTCTTTTTTCCACCGTTTCCGGAGCCAGGATTTCCAAATCCGGGTTTTTATTTTCCGCTCCGAAAAAATCCGCACTCAAATCTCCTTCTCCTTTTATTGAGGCCTCGGCAAAAATTCGAGCGATAAAAAACTTCCCTACGCGCTCCGGACCGCTGAAGAGATAAGTTTGCGCGGTATTGCCCTCTCGCAAAGAATTTTCCAAAAATTTTATTTGTTTCTTATGTCCGATTATCATAAAAATTTCTTTTCCATTCTTCCTTAATTAAATTCAAAAAATTATTTTTAAAATTTTCCGCTTCAAATCTTTGCGCTTCCGCTCGAATAAAATCCCGATCATAACCCTTCTCTTTTTCCAAAAATCTTCTCACACCGTCGGCCAAAACTTCCACCGTCTGCGCGTCAAAAAATTCTCCGCTTTGCCCCTCCTTCACTATTTCCAAAGCCCCTCCGGCTCGCAGGGCGATCACCGGCACGCCGAAACTCATCGCCTCCACCGCCGTCAGGCCGAAATCATCCACAGCCGGAAAAATAAAAGCTCTGGCATTTTGATAATATTCTCTTAATTTTTCATCGCTCTGCCAACCCACCAATCTAATATTTTTTTTAGCGATTTTTTTTATTCTTTCAAATTCTGCGCCTGCTCCGACAATCACCAATGGCAAACCCATTTTATTAAAGGCCTCTACCGCCAAAAGCACCTTTTTATAAGGTGACAATCTGGAAACAATCAAAAAATATCCGCCTTTATCTTTTTTGGTTTGAATCTCTTTTTGACTTTTTCCCGAAAGAGAGACGCCGGGATAAATAATCCGAGAGTCCCGCCGATAATACTTGGCTATCCTCTGTTGAGTAAACTTGGAGTTAGCAATCAAAATATCCGGGCGCTGCGCCGCCTCAAAATCCCACACCCGCAAATAAGTCAAAAACATCCGCTTGCAAATTCCCGCCTTTTGACCGGCATCGGAAAAATATTTTTCCTTGTAGTCCCAAGCAAATCGCATCGGCGAATGCAAATAAGCGATATGGATAGTATTTAAACGAGTAACAATTCCCTTACTCCAAGCTCCCGAAGAAGAAATCACCAAGTCAAAATCCCGCAGATCGAAAGTTTCCGGCGCAGTCGGCATCAGGGGCAAGAGATATTTTTTTCTTTTTTTGATAAACTTGGGGAAACTTTGCAAAAAAGAGGTGTGGATTTCTCTATTTTCAAACTTTCCTTGCATTTTTTCTTTGTCGTAAATAAGGGTGAATATTGGCGCTTGAGGAAAAATCTCGCCGATCAAGCCCAAAACCCGCTCCGCGCCCCCGTAAGTATCCAGAAAATCGTGGACAATAGCCACTTTTAGATTTTTCAGTTCTTCCATAATCGATTTTTTACAAATAAATTAAATCCTCCTTAAAATATTGCCGGAGCTCTGTCCGGTTTATCGGTGCCGGAGCGGGCTTGTGGCTTGGTCCATTAGCTTTAGGCCGGAGCGGGCTCTTAGCCCTGTTCATTAGCCCCTATTGACTTTTTTCTTTAAATATGCTATAATTTAAAAACGTAACTTAAAAATAGCTCTTTTTGAGTTTGCCCTCCCAAAATGAACTGCAAGATCATTATAGCATCTTTTGGATCATTTTGGGA
>JAZHDF010000037.1:0-5429 GCA_036584565.1 Candidatus Moraniibacteriota bacterium | reverse complement strand
TTTTTCTCTTTCAGCCTGAAAAGAATGCCAAACAAAAGAAAAATATTTTTCCTGCAATTCTCGCAATTTCACTCTGATCTCCGCGCCTTTTTGCGCTTTTTCCGCTTGTCGTTTGAGAATTTTCAAGTGCGGCTCAATCTCGCCCAAAAGCGTCCCGACTTGCAAAAGATTTTTGGCGGTCGACTCCAGCTTGCGCAAGGCTCGCTCTTTTTTGATTTGATATTGTTTTACTCCGGCCGCATCTTCCAGAATTGCTTTTCGCTCTACAATCGAAGCGTTCAAAATCGCATCGCTCATTCCCTGGTTAACCACACTATAGCTATCCTTACCCACTCCGGCCTTGGCCAATAAATCGGTTATATCGCTTAAGCGAACCTTGGCGCCGTTGATAAGATATTCGCTCTCACCACTCCGATAAATCTTTCGACGGATTATCACCTCCGAAAAATCAAGTGGGATTTTTTTATCGCTATTATCCAAATGCAAAGACACGGAAGCGTAATTCAACTTTCCTTTGGCTCCGCTACCGGCAAAAATAACATCTTCCGATTTTTTGCCACGCAGATTCTTCATTGATTGCTCCCCCATTACCCAGCGGATGGAATCGGCAATATTCGATTTACCGCTCCCATTGGGTCCGACAATAGCGGTTATCCCCAGTTTCTTTTTTCCTTTTTCGTTATCGACACTGCCGGTCTTGACCTCCTCCAAAGAATCCCCGGGCATAAAATCAACCACCGTTTTATTGGCAAAAGATTTAAAACCGACTATTTCAAGTTTTTTGAGATACATAAATTTACTTTTTCATAAAATCAAAAAATCACCCTCGGGTAAATTTTTGTTTATTGTTCAAATAAGCGCTACCGAATAAAACCTGATTAAATAAGACAGTATTTAAATTTATTTTCACAAAAGAGGAACTTTTGGAGAAAATAAACTTCTTACTTACCGGTTCAATCTCGGGTTAATTTTACTATACTTTTGCCATTTTGGGAAATTCTCCGCCAAGGCGCTTTTAAAAATAGGCCTAGTGACGAAAAAATATTTTTACCTCCGGTTACAATATCGCAATCGAAAAAAATAAAAGTAATTACTCAAGTACGTACTCGCGTACGTACCTCCCACTACGGAAAAATTCTAGCCGAAATTGTATTTCTTTTTGATCGGCTCCGAGACCTTCCAAAAACATGTCCAACCAGATTCAAAAACCACCCAATCCCCGGCCTTGATTTCAATTTTCTCTCCCGAGCCGTCTTCAATCAAAGCTCGACCCTCCAATATTAAACAAGTCTCTTTCTCGGAATAATTCCACTCAAATTCGGAAATCTCTTTACTCCAAGTCGGCCAGCTTTGGGCCGCTTGAATTTCCTCCAAACTTGGCTGCCTGATTTCAATTTTCATTTTTTTGTTTTAAAAAATTATCGCTTAATTTTTATTTCTCAAAAAGCTTCAATCATCAATAAATTATTTTTTCAAAACCGCCAAAAAGGCCTCCGGCGGAATAGCCACTTTACCGATATTTTTCATCTTTTTTTTACCTTTTTTCTGCTTGTCTAATAATTTGTTTTTGCGAGTAACATCGCCACCGTAAAGTTTGGCAATTACATCTTTGCGGAAAGCGCTGATTGTTTCGCGCGCAATCACTTTACCTCCGATCGCCGCTTGGATAGCGATAGCGAAATTCTGGCGCGGAATCGATTCTTTCAATTTTTTAACCGCCACTTTACCCTCTTTGAAAGCGCTCTCCTTAGGCACAATTCGAGAAAAGGCTTCCACTTTTTCATTGGCTACCAAAATATCCATCTTGACCAAATCCGATTGTTGATAACCTTCCATCTCATAACTCATCGAAGCAAATCCAGAAGAAACACTTTTCAAATCATCATGAAAATTAATAATTACATCGGTAAGCGGAGCGCTGTATTGCAAGAGAACTCTTTCCGCGTCTATGTATTCGGTGTTTTTGTATTCACTGCGAATATTATTTAACAATTCCATCACGCTCCCCATAAAAACCGCAGGGGTAACGATATCCAAATTAACATACGGCTCCAGAGTTTCTTCAATTACTGCCGGATCCGGCATATCAATGGGCGAATAAACATTTTTTATCTCACCGGTATTTTTAAATTTCACCTTATAAACCACACTGGGGGTGGTAATAGTCGGCGAAAGATTAAATTCCCGCTCCAGTCGAGCTTGGATAATTTCCAAATGCAACATTCCCAGAAAACCGCACCGAAACCCCCGCCCCAAAGCCGGATTACTTTCCGGCTCAAAAACAAAAGCCGCGTCGTTTAATTTTAATTTATCCAAAGAATCGCGCATCAAAGTATAATCCTCTCCTTCCAAAGGATAAAAACTGGCATACACCATCGGACGCACCTCTTTGTATCCGGGCAAAGGAATAATCTTTTGATTTGGATTTTTATTTACTGTCTCAGTGCCAAAACTATTTGGAATTTGAAATTTGGAATTTGAAATTTTTGTAATTGTGTCTCCCACCCGACAATGTTCCACGCTCTTAAAGCCGGTGGCGATATAACCGATGTCTCCCGCACTCAGATATTCTTCGGTGGTTAATTGCGGACGAAAACTGCCCACTTCGATTGCGATGCTCTCCTTATCGGTTGCCATCATTAAAAGCTTATCCTCCCGCTTTACTTTGCCATCCACAATCCGCACATCCGCCAAAACTCCCTTATAAGTGTCATATTTGGAATCAAAAATCAGCGCTCGCAAAGGCTTGTTTTCATCTCCCTGCGGAGCGGGAACTTTTTTTACAATTGCCTCCAGGATTTTTTTCACCCCTTCGCCGGTTTTCCCCGAAGCGTAAATAATATCTTCTTCTTGGCAGCCCAAGATATGAATAATTTCTTTTTTGGTTTTCTCGGGGTCGGCGTTAGGCAAATCAATTTTGTTTAGAACCGGAATAATTTCCAAATTCTGCTCAATAGCCAGATAGAGGTTTGATAAAGTTTGAGCCTGCACCCCCTTGGTGGCATCCACCAACAAAACCGCTCCCTCCACCGCCGCCAAAGAACGGGAAACTTCATAACCGAAATCGACATGCCCGGGCGTATCGATCAAATTTAATTCATATTCGGCTCCGTCTTGGGAATATATTATCTTTACCGGCTGGAGTTTGATCGTTATTCCGCGCTCCCTTTCCAAATCCATCTGGTCCAACAATTGCTCCTTCATCTTGCGCTTTTCCACTGTTCCGGTCATTTCCAAAATTCGATCCGCCAAAGTGGATTTACCGTGATCGATATGGGCGATTATGCAAAAGTTTCTAATATTATCCATAAATTATCTTACCTGGCTTGTTTATTCTAAGTAACTCAAAAAAGTGCTATTTTAAAGCATTTAGAGATATTTCCAATTTACTAGAATAATCAACAATTGGCAAATGTTTTTATAAAAAAATACTTTTGTTTTGAGAATCGGTGATGTATAATAAAAATAAGAATTAAGCATAATATGCAAGATTCCTATTTGCAAATATATTGCAAAAAAATAAATTTGGGCCGAATAAAAAACAAGGAGGTGCGCAATGACGCAAAAAGAACCCGCAAACGAAAGTTCTCGGGAAACTGAAAAGACCCTAAAAGCCGGTATCAACATCTACACATCCACGGCAAACCTTTTGGAACCGGTAAAAGACGAAGATATTTTTCGTGCCTTGTCATCCAAGCCGGGCTATGAAGAATTTTAATCGCCCTTGGCGGGAGCGCCCAACTCCCGCCCAATTCCAATTTTTTTATTCTAAAAATAAATTATTTAAAAAAATATGGAACAAGAATTAAAAGAAATAATGCTTTGGCTGTTGCCCCTGATAATTTGGGATTTAGCTTGGCGAGGTGTTGCTCTTTGGAAATCCTCCAAAAATAATCAATTGGTTTGGTTTATATTTTTATTAATCTTCAACACTGTCGGAATCCTACCTTTGATTTATATTCTATTTTTTCAGGATAAAATAAAAGATAATCAAAAATAAAAAAATCTCCTCGCAGTAATAGCCACGAGGAGAAATATATTGTAAACACAAAGAATAAATCAATTCCCCGAATAACTCAAACGGATCTTCAACCGGAGGCAAATAATCGCAGACATACATAATCCCATCTCCTTATTTGCATTTGAAAAGAACATTCCCTCCTGTCAGTATCTCAATGCCGGTGATACTACCAAAATATATAATCGGCAACCGGATTGATTTTTGCTTTTTTTTCTGCTAGAATAAGGAGGAAATTATAGAAATAAAAAATGTTTCATTTGCTAAAAAATATAATTTGGATAGTGGGGTTTGTGGTAGTCTCCGGCTTTGTTTTGGATTATTTTGGTTATGAAATAAATAAAGATTATTTTAAAGAGAGACGTTCGGATTGCCAAGATCTGCTCAAGCAATGCAAATCCGACTTAATTCATCAGGGCATCGATAATGCCAACTGCAAATTTAACTGTATTAATCCCGAAAAAATCATTCGAAAAAAATAATTTCCCCGAAGGGTTGACTTTTATTTTAAAAAATATATAATTTTATAGTACTCGCTTGGAGTGCCTTTATTGTTTTTCTAAAAAATATGCGCCGTTAGCTCAGTTGGTAGAGCAACAGCCTTTTAAGCTGATGGTCGGGGGTTCGAATCCCTCACGGCGCACATCGAATGAATAATTAAACACCCTGTTAAGCAAGGTGTTTTTTTGTTGGGAAGATAAAAATAATAAAGCTCAATTGGCGGAGCTGAGAGTGTTTAGCTCTCAGGACTTTTAGATGATTGATCGGGTTAGAATCCCTGCCTGCCGGCCCGCTTCGCCATAGCAATGCGAGGCGAGCAGGCAGGCCTCACGGCGCACATCGAATGAATAATTAAACACCCTGTTGAGCAAGGTGTTTTTTTATTTTTCCCAAAGCTTATCAAAAATTTTTCGCAAATCATCAATTTCCGGAAGAGTCAAAACCAAAACAAAAATCAAAATATAAAAAGACAAAGATGCCCATTTTGATGAAGAGTAAAATTTCAAAGCCCCACCTAGGGATTGCTTGGGCAAAATCGACCCGCCTTTCAGATTGACCGAAGAATAAATCTCATCTAAAATCAAATGCCCCAAATAACCGACGCTGATCGCCAAGCCGATAAATAATTTCTGCTCCTGAAAAATTGAAAATCTATTCAATAACCAAATAGTCAATAAGCCGAATAATACGGCAGCCGGAATTGAATGAAACATCCCCCGATGATTAGTAAATTTTTCAAAAATATATCCCCCGCCGAAACGCACCAGACCAAAAACCGAAAAAGAAATCAACAACATCCTCAGCCAATCCTCTCCCCCTCCGGAATACATATTCCAAAAAACAAGACCGCCCACCCCTCCACCACTTCGGCCGTCGGGATGCCGGTCAGCTCCACCAATTGGGCGTAGGC
>JAZHDF010000036.1:0-5567 GCA_036584565.1 Candidatus Moraniibacteriota bacterium | reverse complement strand
CCCCTATTAATGAGGAGTTTTACTGTATTTAATTACAAAAACATACAAACAGGTAACCAGTTTTGCGAGGGAGATTCCTGCTTTCCATTATTGATGGTTTATTCTTCCAAAAATATCAATTCATTAAATAGCCATTTTAGGTCTTTGGAAGAAAAGAATTATTCTGACATTAATGAAATTAAGGAAGTTATATCTAAATTAAATATTTATGAAAAAATTGATTACAATTCAATTATTTGTGGAAACTATAAAATAGATTATATTATTGCATCATATTAAGATATATTTTTTATGAATCCAGACAAGAGTATTAGCTATAATGATGACATATTCTTTCTAAAAAATGACTGGATTTATGAACTTTCTTTTGGTGGAAGTCTGAGCAATGGAAATCCATCTGGGCCTATTTTAAAAAGAATGACTGATTCTTTTATCTGTTCATTGCCATAATTCCAATTCGAACATCACTGATGGTCTAGCTCTGATAAAAACACGGTGTTTAAGCCGTGTTTTATTTATGCCTATGAGAATCTGATTTTTGTGGTAAAATAGTATTAAAATGAATAAAAAAAATCAAGCATATTTGGAATATTGGTGATTTTAATTATTGCAATTACTCTATCAAATTTCTGAAAAAAACAATATTAAAACAACGCCAATACAAATTTTATTCCAAAGATTTGCACTAAAACAATATCGACATAATAATTAAAAAATACCTTATGAATATAAATCACAAATTTTCAAAACAAGAAAATGCAATAATAATAAATCTTATTCCTATAATTTTTCATGCAACGATTATTATCATTGCGCTATTTTTTGGAATAAATGGTGAATTTTATTTTAATTTTTTAGATGCATTATTTATTTTTTTATATCCCCCTCTTTCCGTTATAACCATACTGGTAATAATATCATTATTCATTATTGTGCTAAATTTTATTTCCGGAAAACACCTAAACTCAAAGCAATGCATTAATAATAGATGCGCTGATGAAGAAATGAAGAAAAATGATATAATTAGAATCTTTGAGGTTACCAATATAATTTTATTGATTATCTTTCTGATTTATTTGCTATTTTTTGCACTACCTCAAACCAATCAAGTGTTATATTGGTAATTTTAATTATTATAACTACTCAATGAACGTAATCGGAATTATTACTGTTACCCTATCGCTTATCGTCACTGGATTGGGGTTAACATCCCAAGTTAGAAAAAATTATAATAGAAGAAATATGGAGTGACTTTCTTTTTTTTATTTTTTTGTATTAGCCATTTCATACTCTTTCTGGGTTATATATGGAATTGTATCAAAAGATTTGGTATTAATTTTACCCATGAGCATTGGTTCAATTATGTCATGGGTTGTAGTAATCCAGTTTTTTTTATAAAAGTTCAAAAAAATAAAGTTCTTGCTGAGACGAGCTTACAACTCAGCCTGCTTATTCCCTATCTTGCTTCAAACTTTTTAGTATCTTCTTTTGGTTTTTCATTAATTCCTTTTTAGATAATAAAATAACTTTCATAATTAGATAATCTTATATTGCTAAATATCTTAAACTTTATATCTTAAATGATTTACCAACTAGGGGTGAGCTTGGGGGGTGGATGATTTAAATCGACCCCTGATAAAAATCAAATTTTGTGCTAAAATAAAATTATGAATAAAAAATTTATTGATTTTCTAAAAAACAACTATTCCGAAATGTCCGGCATCCCTTTGGGGAGGCCTGTTTATGAAGAAGAAATAAATAATGAATATGAAATACGTATTCCGCTAAAAACATTTACCCGCCACGGGCTGGTAGCCGGAAGCACCGGAACAGGAAAATCCCGAGCAATCCAACTGATAATCGAAAAACTGAACGATAAAAAAATTCCGGTATTTTTGAGCGATATAAAAGGAGATATGTCCGGATTTTGTATAGAGGGTAACTCGGAAAAAGTTTTGGACAGAGCCCGAAAAATGAATTATTCCTTCTCCTCTAAAAAATATCCGACTAATTATTGGGGTAGTCATGCGGGATTGATAAAATTTAAAATAAGCCTCGATGATGTCGATTTTATAATCTTAGCGAAGCTCCTGGAGCTCAACCCCACCCAAGAAAGTCACCTGGGTTCAATTTACAAATTTGCCAAAGACAAAAAAATTAAAATTCGAAATCTCAAGGATTTAAGCGACATCGTATCATACCTAATCAAATATCCGGAAAAACATATCGGCTCAAGCAAATCCAGCCTAAGCGTGATTCACAGAAAAATCGGCAATCTTGAATACAATAATTTCAATAACTTTTTCGGTCTCCCCTCTTTTGAAATCAACGACTTTTTATCCGGAGGAATAAATATATTTTGGCTTCAAAATTATCAAAAGAAAAAATACAATACCGGCAATCTTGTTTCCTTCTTTCTCTACCGACTTTACAACGAGCTACCTGAGTTGGGCGATGTTACCGAGCCCAAGCTGGTTGTTTTTATTGATGAAGCGCACCAGATATTCAATAACGCCAACAAAAACTTAGTGGAATTGATGGTGGCTATTTTGAAACAAATTCGATCCAAGGGAGTCGGGATAGTTTTTAATACTCAAAGTGCCGAAGATATTCCCGAAAAAATATTGGAACAACTCGGTTTCAAAATACAATTCGCCCTGCGAGCTTTTTCCCAAGAAGAACTGGAAGACATAAAAGGAGCGATGAATTCTTTCCCTGCCAGCGAACTCTACAATCTGAAGGAAGAAGTTAAATCGCTAAACAGCGGAACCGCTTTTGTTTCGGTTTTAAACGAAGCTGGCGCACTGTTGCCTCCGGTTAAAACAATGATCTATCCCCCGGCCAGCCTTATGGATGCTCCGGATATTGAAATTATAAAAAAATCCAGCAGCCAAAAATTGATTGAAAAATATAACAAAGAAATCCAAAGTGAAAATCTGAATTTAGGATCTCCACTGGATAATATTTCCGTTTCCAGGGGAGGCCGATGGCAGATTAACCGCTATATCGAACGCAAAGAGGATCAAAAGGTGAAAAGAGATGTCAATAAAAGAAACAAAACTATCAGGAGATTTATGTACTTATTAATAGCCATCCTCGCTCTCTCGGCTTTTATATTTTTCCTATTTCTGGTTTATAGAGTTTTGGAAAAATTAAGCTAGCTCCTTTATGAAATCAGTTGAAAAAATAAAAAAATAAACATAAAAAAAATGATAAACAGAAAAATATCAATTTTGCTAAGCATAGTGACAATTCTAGTTATTACTTTACTTTTCTACGTATTTTTATTAAAAGATAGCCTCAAGGAAAATAGTAAAGAAAATATTACAAAAAAAGAAATTGTTTCTCCAAAAATTTCCGCAGAAGAAAAATATCCAATCAAAGATATTCCTGAGTTTAGGACAACAGGAAATTGGATAGTTTGCACGCAACCATCAAGCTACAAAGAACAGGAAAATGAAGATTTCTATGGTGGTTGCCTGCGGATAGGCAAATTAAAGATGAATATGTCAGTTGAAGAAGTAGATGGTATGTATGGTAAACCCTATGAAATATTGAATACCAATGAATCGGAAGAAATCAGAATCTATCTGCTAACAGAAACCATTTCGAGCTCCTCAGAAAATAAACCCTATTTAGCGGTTTCTTTTAGAAACAAAAAATCAAACTCGATTCAAATAAGTGGGCAAAAAATAACAGAAGATCTATCATTTTCTTCAATATATCTAGGTGACAGCAAAGATAAGGTTAGAGAAATATTAGGAAATCCTTTTTCCGAAAAAGCCGTTGAAGAAAATGGGGCCAATCTCTGGGAATTT
Organism: Candidatus Moraniibacteriota bacterium; assembly: GCA_036584565.1. Classification (GTDB taxonomy): domain Bacteria; phylum Patescibacteriota; class Minisyncoccia; order Moranbacterales; family UBA9337; genus UBA9337. The sequence continues at coordinate 1,749 of JAZHDF010000036.1, read as the reverse complement.
GGACCTTTTCATTTTAGTATTGAAATAAAAGAAGGAGTTGTTTATTCGATTCGAATATGGAATAAGCAATAATAGATCAAAATTTTTATTAACAAACATTGTCATACCCAATAATTTTTTTCTATTTTTTAGCACTCTTTGCTCCTCCATAAATCAATCCCAAAAACGATGATAAACTAATTTCATATGACTCTTTTTGAAAAAATAAAAAAAATATTAAACAAGGAAATTGTACTGTTATCTGTCATTATAGCTTGGGGGGCCTTTTTGAGATTGTATTATTTGGGTGCGGATAGTTTATGGATTGATGAAGGGTTTACGATTGCTCAAGTCGATGCGATTAGCGAAAATTTCCTCCCTCTGCTTGATTCCGGTCATTACATAAACAGAGATTTATTTCTTCCATATTTATTGGCGGCCATAAAATTCATAGGAGGCGGGTCTATTGAGGCTTACCGCTTAGTTTCTGCAATATTTGGAATATTGTGCATTCCCTTGGCTTATGCAATCGGAAAGGAAATTTTCCAAAAAAATGCCGGCTTGATTCTTGCTTCACTTATTTCTTTTTCCTATTGGCAAATCGCTTGGAGCCGCCAAATCAGAGCCTATATATTGCTAGAATTTTTGTTGTTGTTAACAATATTTTTTCTTATCAAATATCACCGCACACAGAAGAAAAAATTTTTGCTTTTTTTACTATTTTCCACCGGTCTGGCGATAAGCGCCAAGGTTTCCGCTGTTTTTATTTTGCCCGCTTTGCTTATTTATTTCTTGACGCAAAAAAATTATAAAACCTCGACTATTTTTACCTCGATATTTGTTATCTTGGGATTTTTAGGATATTTTTATTTTAGAAAAGATTTTCCACTATCGCTTAATAATTATTTTTTCTACTATTTCATCGGCTATTTTTGGCTCAACTTAGGCTTGATTTTTCCACTATCTATCGTAGGCGCTTATTGGACAATTTATCACGATAAATATTGGCGAAGCGTCCATCTTTTTATCTTGAGTTTTTTCTTTTTGAATCTTTTTTTCTTTTCTTTTTTTTACTATGTCAATCAAAAAAGATATTTATTTGTGTTGCTTCCTGTCATTTTTATTTATGCGGTAAGTTTTTTACATTATCTGATAAAAGAAAAGAAGATAAAATTACCTATTGCCGTTTTGCTTATTTCTCTTTTTTTGGTCATCGATTTTTTCTCAGTTAAATCGATGCAAGTAATCCCGCAAAAGAAATTTCTATTGGAAGCTTACACTCCTCAACCGGATTTCCAATCGGCTTATAAATTTTTAGAAAAATCCCTCAAACCGGAAGACTCTCTGATCTCCCCCTACCCGTATATAGATAAAATATATCTAAACCGTCCGTCTTACGCTTTGGCAATTTCCTACACCGGAAAAGAAGACAATGAATCCATAACCCGAGATAAAAAAGAATATTATTCCGGCGCACCGGAAATTTCCTCAATCGGTCGAATCGATTCACTCAGGGAAAAAGGAGATGTTTACATCATCCTCGACACCATGGCTCAATCTCGCGCCAATCGTAAGATAGTCCAATACGCCAACGAATATTTTTCCTCGGAGTCAATATTGTTTGAATCCTCTTCCGGAGATACTCTTACTATTTACCGCCTGCCTATCCTTGAAGATTATTAGAATTAACCCTATTTTTATTGATAAAAAGAATCCCTACATTCTACCTTGAACTGCAATTTTTCCTTCTACAAAAACCTCGTAGGGAGT
>JAZHDF010000035.1:0-24608 GCA_036584565.1 Candidatus Moraniibacteriota bacterium | reverse complement strand
TATAGAGAGATTAAATGAATTGGCGAGTGTAAACTTGACGCTGCAATGTTACAAAAGTTGACCAAGCTGCTTTTATGTGCTATAATTAGATTGTAAATTAAGGGTGAGTTGCCATTTTGGCGGGTCGCTTTTTTATTTGTCAGACTTACCTAGGGTAAATATATTGAATATATTTATCAATCGGTCTCAAAAATGTGAATAATAAAGAAATTTATTATGTAAAAGATATTTCTCGGATAATCGATCGGGATAAATCGACTATTTTTCGATGGGAAAAAGAGGGTCGGATAAATTCTCCCCAAAGAGATAGTCGCGGGTGGAGGATTTATAATAAATATGACTTGGAAAAGATGAAAAGAGTGGTTCGAGAGTTGACGCAAATGTATAATTGAAGGAAAAAATTATTTTCCGAATAAGAAACAAAAAAATGTCCGTTAACGAAAAACAAACACACAAAATAAGGGTTAGAATAGAAAAGACCGAAAAAGGATTTTGGGGTCGGAAAATATACTCTTTTTGGACAAAATTGCTTGGAAAAAATGCCAAAATTGAGAAAGTAAAATCAGAGAAAATGTCCGAAATTTCTTCTATCGCGGAATATTTGAGGGAATATGAGTTAAAAAGCAAAAAAAGTCTCGGCAAGAGACATCTTTTTAGGAAAAAATTTATTAAAAGCGTTGATTTTTCAGCCAAGCTTTTTAAATGGAGTTTTAAATTTTTAAAGTGGTCTTTGTTTCGTTTATCCGCTATGGCGATAGTGGCTGTTTTGATTTTTTCTTCCACTTATCAAGTCTTGAGCGCCCCTAAATCCAAAACGGTCACCACGCAAAAAGAGTGGGAGGCCGGAGAATTGAATAATTTGAGCACCGAAAGTCGAGGAGATGCGATTCAACTTAAATCGGATGGTAATTGGAGCTCTAGAACTTGGGCGCCGACTCCGGATACTATCAGCTTTGGCTCCTCCTCGGTCCTGGTCGATAACTATCTCTATTTAACCAGAGGCTATGCCGATAAGTCTTTTTATCGTTATGATATAAACGAAAACAAATGGGATATTTTGGCGGATTTGCCCCAAGCCACTCATTACGGCTGTGATTTGGCTTATGACAATAACGGTAACATTTATTTTATTTTCGGCGGCTATTCCAAAGATTTTTATAAATATAACATTGAAGAAAAAGAATGGATCAAATTACCCGATCTCTTGGACACTATTTATACGGGAGCCTCGATTGAGTTTGACGGAAATGATATGTTTATTGCTCGAGGTCAGGCTTCTACCGATTTTTGGAAATTCGATATCAGTGAAAGCAGTTGGTATAATATTGCTCCCTCTCCCGCCACTTTGAATACCGGAAGTACTATGGTTTACGGTCAAAACGGAAATATGTATGTCACTCGCGGATCAAACACCCAGACTTTTTATCAATACAATATTGCCGGTAACACGTGGAGTAATCTTTCCAATACGGGTATAAATATAAACGGAGAGAATAAAGGAGTATTTTTTGATGATTATATTTATATTTTAAGATCCGGTGGTACTTCTAATTTTTTACGCTATGACATCGGCGGGAATAATTGGATAGCGCTTTCTGATTCTCCTCAAGTCAATAATTATTCCTCGTTAACTTTTAACAGTCAAAAAAACTTAATTTATGCGATCAGGGGTAACGCTACATACGACGTTTGGAAATTCGATCCTTCTTTGGGAACTACCGGAGAATGGATTGGTCCCAAGGATATGCCGGGAGTTGTCAATACCGGAGGAGATTTAATTTGGAACAAAGTAAGCGGGGCGGGGGGATTTGTATATGCCGCTCGAGGCAGTTCAAATAATTTTTATCGTTATGATATAAATAATAATGACTGGACGGCTTTGGCTAATTGTTTGAGTAATTTGAGTTATGACACCAAAGGAACTTATCATAACGGTTATATTTATATCCCTTTGGGTAATAATTCCACCACCTTTTATCGCTATGATGTGGCGGGAAACAGTTGGTCGGCTACGGCTCCCGCTCCCGGAACTCTGCGTTATGGAAGTAGCGCGGCTTATAACAGCGGAGACGGTTTTATTTATGTCAGTAGAGGAAACGGATCAAATAATTTTTATCGTTACAATATTGCCGGTGATAGTTGGGAGAATTTGAGTGATATTTTAGTTTCGGGAGGGGCGGATTATCGGGTTTATGTCGGCGGAAGGTTGGAATCGGACGGAACAAGTCTTTATTTAATGCCGGGGGATGGAGAGACGGCTTTTCTTAAATACGATATCTCTACGGATAGCTGGACAGAATTGGCACCCACTTCTTTTGCTCAATATTACGGAACGGATATGACTTATTATAACGGAAAAATTTACGCTTTGGCCGGATATTATAAAGATGAAACTTGGGAATATGATATCGTTGGAAATTCTTGGAGACTTTTACCGGCCAATCAGCGCTATACTTACGAAAGAGGTCCTTACAGCGGAGCATCTTTGGAATATATGGGTAATAATTCTTTTTTGGCCACCCCCGGTTTCGGCCTGGTGGATGTTTGGAATTTTACTTTAGGCGCGAGCGATTATTTAAATTCCGGAACTTATATCAGTGAGGAAATGGATTTAGGCTTTGTATCTTCTTGGATTTCTTTAAATTTAAATAGCGAAACCCCCGCAAACACTTCCATTAATGTGGAAACAAGAACGAGTAGTGACAGTCAAAATTGGTCAAGTTGGGAAAATTTAAACGGAGATCAAATTCAATCGGCCAGGAATCGTTATATTCAAGTAAAAATAACTTTAAATTCAACTGACGGAATCAACACCCCGACAGTTTTTGATTATTCTATTTCTTACAATAGTGAAGACAACAAGCCTCAAAACCCCTCGGTAATCAGGGCTTATTCGCAAAAAGTCGGCGGGGAAGCTTTGAATAGCACGGAAGGATATAAGTATGCCCATCCTTTTTTCAATTGGGATTCCGGTATCGATAACGAATCCGGGATAAAAGGTTATTGGGTTTATTTCGGAACAAATACGGGCGCTGATCCTCAAACGGAAGGATTATTTTTGAATTCTCCGGAATATTTGGTCAACGAGGCGATGGAAACGGGGAATTATTATTTGAGAATAAGGAGTGAAGATAATGACGGAAATGTGAGTGAGGGTATTTGGAACGCCTTTACTTATAATTATCAAGGAGTTTCTCCTTACCTTTCGGTGGAAAAGACTTCCGAAGCTGATTTTCAGGCGGGAGTTTCGGAAGGAGTGAGTGTAAAAAGCGACGGATCCTTTCGCCTAAACAGTGTCCCCGGATTTTGGAATGAAAAAAGATTGTCCTATGCTCCGGCCGGTTTCAGATACGGCTCCAGATTGGCTTATGTCGAAGCGGAAAATAAAATTTATGTTTTAAGGGGCGACAATGCAACCACTTTTTATTCTTATGATATAGAAAACGATACCTGGAGCACCTTATCTCCCGCTCCGGGAACAGTTAGATACGGAAGTTATTTAGTGGCCGGTCCGGAAGGATATTTGTACGCTTCCAGGGGAAATAATGTGGCTGATTTTTGGCGTTATGATATTGATAATGATTTGTGGGAAACAATGAGTAGCGCTCCTAAAATTTTTACTTACGGAGGAGCTCTTCGATATGATAATAGTCGTTATATTTACGGTTTCCCCGGTAATGACGACGCTTTTTTCCGTTACGATACTCAGAATAATATCTGGACATCTTTAAGAAATGCCGATTTTGGAAATCCCAACGAAAGTGAAGGACAAAGAGTCTATGAAGGCGCGGATATAGCTTTTGATAAAAATGATATTATCTACGCTTTGCAGGGAAATAATTATCCTTATTTTTCCAAATATTCGATTGCCGAAAATAGTTGGACTATTTTAACCAAAGCTCCGGTCGGAGTTTATGACGGTGGAACTATGGCTTATGATCAAGAAACCGAATCTGTTTATATGTTAAGCGGTAAGGGTCGGCAAAATTTCTTTCGTTACGACATTGCTTCGGATGTTTGGGTGGAGTTGCCACAGATTCCGGCCAGTTCGAGCTACGGAGCTTCTTTGGAAACGGTAGACGGTTATATTTACGCTATTCGAGGTGGAGCATCTTCGGCTTTTTACAGATTTAATATCGATGAAAATTCTTGGGAAATTCCGCAAAAGGGTTTCTTTGGTCCTTCGGATACGGCGGGCGGGAGCAGTTACGGTTTTTATTACGGAACAACTTTGGCGAGAGATGAAAATAATAATATTTATATGGCCAGAGGATATTCGGACAATACTTTCGGTCGTTACGATTATCAGACCGGCGAATTTACTGCTTTGGCTAAAATTCCGGTAGGAATCTACAACGGTTCAACAATGGTTTACAATGAGGATGAAGGGGCGATTTATCTCACTTCCGGATCAATTCGAACAGTAAGGAGCGACGGACTCAATAATTATTTTATGAAGTACGAGGTTGCTTCCAATAGCTGGGAAATTATCAGTTCCGATCGAATTCCGACTCAGACCGGACAAGGCTCGACTATGATTTACGATGGTAGTCGGTATATCTATCTAACCAGGGGATCCGGAAGCAATAATTGGTGGCGTTATGATACCGAGGCGACAGCCGGATCGAGATGGTCGGAGCTTTTGCCGACTATCAGCGGTTGGACTCAAGGAAGCGGTTCGGGTCTTTTGTATAAAGACGGCTATATTTACTCTACTCGAGCTCAGAGTCAACGTACTTTTTGGAGATATGATGTGGCGGACGGTAGTTGGTCTCAGATGGCCGATACTTTGGAGACTATCGGAGAAGGTTCCTCTCTAAATGACGGAAAAGACGGTTATTTATATTTGACCAGAGGATTAAATAATAATTCTTATTATCGTTACAAAATATCGGAAAATATTTGGGAGACCATCGACAGTTTCCCGGGGCAGATAAATATAGGCGGAATCGGTACTGCGAGTGGCAATAGAATTTGGTCGACTGCCGGTAACGGATCCAACTCTTATGTTGACGGTTTGTACAGTTATGTGGTCGGTTCCGAAGAAAACGGGACAGCTTTTCAAAAGAGAGGTAGTTATATTTCCGAATCAATCGATTTGTTATCCGTTTATCGCTGGGCCAATTTGGAAATGAGTTATGTTGTTCTGCAAAATACCAGTATTAATGTTTATACGAGAACATCCGCCGATCAAGCAGATTGGTCCAGTTGGGATTTGGCTATCAATAAAAAAAGTTTTGGATCAAATAGATTTATTTATGACATAAATAGTCCGATTAATGAATATATTCAAATAAAGGTAGAACTTTTTTCGGGAGATCAAATTTTTTCTCCGTCGGTAACCGATTATAAAATCAATTATTATCAGGATATTCAAGCGCCAAGCAACCCTATCGCGGTAAGCGCTTATAGTGACAATACCAAAACGACTCCGATTGATTCAGCTTCTTGGTATGCTCATAACAATCCTTATTTTGAATGGCCGAGCGCCGAGTCTGTCGGAGGAGCTTCTGATGGTTCGGGCGGTTCGGGCGTGGTGGGTTATTGGGTTTACTTCGGGATTAACTCGGGTACCGATCCTTTTGTCGATGGAACATATCAGACCAACACCAATTATACAGCTTCAAATTTAACGCCGGGACAAAATTATTATTTGTTGATAAAAGCGGTTGACGACGCCGGAATGATTCCCGCTCAAGCTTTTAACGCTTTCAATTATCGTTGGGATAATATTGCGCCAACCAATCCGAGCGATATTTCCGTTACACCGGCCGGATTTACCGCTATAGATAATTATCAATTCTTGTGGAATAACGACATCGCCGATGCTCATTCGGGTGTGCAAAAAATCCAATATAGAACCGGCGCCGATGATCCGAATGTTTGGTTTGATTTGGAAAATATTTCCGATGTTTCCCTGACTATACCGAACGCCGAGCATATTACCGGCGCTTATCAGTCCGGAAAAAACTGGCTATATTTAAGAGTGGTTGATAATGCCGGTAATACTTCAATTCCGATCAATCAGGAATATTATTTTAGCGCCGATGCGCCCACCCCGCCGGAAAATCTGATTGTTAACCCCGCCTATTCGACGGAAAATTCATTCTCTTTCGAATGGGATCAGCCGGCTTCTTTTATCGGCGAGGCAAATAAATTGAAATATTATTATACTGTTAATACTTTGCCCAATGCTTTTAATGTGATAGAAACCTCCTCGACTTTTGCCGGCCCCGGACCTTTTGCCACTCAAAAAGGCGACAATAGATTTTATGTAGTAGCCAAGGATGAAGCGGGAAACATTGATTATAATTTATTCTCTTTTGTCGACTTTACCGCCGATACTTCGGCTCCGGGTTCTCCGGTTAATGTTCAGATATTCGATACTTCTGATAGAGAGAATGCCGAATACAGCGTGGCTATAAAATGGACACCTCCTGTCGGGGCGGATGGCAATAACTTTGCCGGGTATGTGATCTATCGAGCAGACGAAGAAAGCGGAAATTATGTAAGTATCGCCACAACTTCCGGAACGGCTTATGTGGATACGGAGCTTGAAAGTCGAAGATATTATTATTATGTAAAAGCCAAAGATAATACCAATAATCTCTCGGTGGCTTCCAGTACGGTAAATATTATTCCTACCGGTAAATATACCACCGCTCCATTATTGATTCAAAAACCTTCGGTCGAGGTCCAATCTTTTCAAGCGACTTTTAATTGGGGAACAAATCGAGTAGCCAGCTCTTTTGTGGAATACGGCAAAAGTATTTCTTTGGGAGAAACGAATGGTCAGGTTGACAGTGTTACCGATCACGAAGTGATTATAAACGGTTTGGAAGCTGAAACGAAATATTTTTATCGGGTTAAGTATATCGATCAAGATGGAAATATCGGCACTTCGGAAATAGAAAATTTTGAAACCCTGCCACCTCCGATAGTTTCCGAATTTAGTGTGGGTGATATAAAATTAGACTCAGCTTATATATCCTGGGAGACCAATACTTCGGCTACCTGTATCTTGAAATACGGTCCCGGCACTCTCTCCAACGAGATTCAAGAAGAAAGCAGCTCCAGTATGCATGTCCAAAAAATTATCGGGTTAAGCGCCGAAACAAATTATCAGGCGCAAGTGGAATGTATTGACGGGGATTCCAATGCTTTTGATTCGGATCAATATAGTTTTTCCACTCCCGTAAAACCGGTTGCTACCGATGTGAGGGTTGAAAATGTAGAAAACGTCGATTTGCCGACAGTTTTAGTCGAATACAAAACCAATGTTTCAGCCAATACCAAAATTAGTTTTAAGAGCTCGGAAGAAAGTAGCCCTCATACTTTTTTGGATGACGCCAGAGTGGTTGAACATAAAGCCGAATTGAAAGGTTTGGATCCGGCCAGGGAGTATGTTTTGACTATTTTCGGAACCGATGAAAACGGGATAGAACTGGATACGATTGAGCAAAAGATTACCACCAAATCGGATTCTCGTCCGCCGGAAATATCGATTAACCGAGCGGTGGGGAAAGTTTTGGGCAGAGGTTCGAGCGCTCAGGCCAATATGTATGTTAAAATAGAAACAAACGAGCCGACCAAATTAAAAGTAAAATATACCAAGGGGGCTTCGGTGGGAGGATTTGATCAATCAACAGGAGAGGATCCGCTTAATACTTATCACTTAATCACTATTCCGGCCGAAGTGGGACAAATGTACAGTTATCAAGCGGAGGTTTCCGATGAAGCCGGCAATATTACAAGCTCAAAAGTTTCTACCATTATTGTGGAGAATGCCAAATCTTCCGCTTCGGAAATAATTATTGGTACTACAACCAAACAATTCGGTTGGTTGTCAGAAATATGGAACAGATAAACAAAAAAACAGCGGTAAAAATAGAAAATATTAAAAAAAGTTTTCATGTCGGAGAAAGCGACATCCCGGTTCTTTTTGGTATTGATACTGAGATTTACGAAGGCGAATTTGTAATGTTGGTCGGTCCCAGCGGTTGCGGGAAGTCTACTTTATTGCATACTATTTACGGATTGGAGCAGCCGACCGAAGGAGAAATTTATATTGACGGAGAAGGAATCTGGTCTCATACCAAAAACTGGAGAGCTCATTTTAGGAATGAAAAGGTAGGCTTTATTCCGCAGCAAACTTTTTGGATAAAGTCTCTTTCGGTCATTGAAAATATGGCTATTCCCGAAGTTATTGCCGGAGGATCCTTCCATTCGGGTATAGAAAAAGCGGCCAAGTTAATCGAGCTGGTGGGAATGGAAAAATTCGCCGATTATCGACCTTATGATTTATCGGGAGGTCAGCAACAGCGAATCGCTTTGGCGCGCTCACTTCTTTTAAATCCTCGTTTTATTATTGCCGATGAGCCGACCGGTAATCTGGATCAAAAAGCCGGAGACACTCTTTTGACCTTGTTACAAGAAATAAATAGAAAATTTAATATAACAATTTTGATGGTAACACATGATCAGAGTCAATATAAATTCGCTTCTCGAATAATCAAGATGGTGGATGGAAAAATAATATCCGATGAGCTTAACGCGCACAGTTTCGACAATATTGCCAAAACGGAAATCGAAAAAATAATTTAACTTAGTCAAAAGGTTGATTTAGTTTTCTTATCGTATTAATATTCAATTGAATAAAAAAAATAGAGATGTTTATTTTCAAAAATAAAAATAAAGATAAAAAATACAAAATTCAGAAAATGAAAATTTCGTCGATAATTTTGATCGGTTATCGAAATATTTTTGTTAATAAATTTCGTTCTTTTTTGACTATCGGCGGAGTGGCGATTGGTATCGGAGTGGTAACTTTTTTGATCTGTGTGGGTTTTGGGATGCAAAAAATGGTGATTGATGAGGTGACTAGAAACAATCCGGAAAACATTATTGATGTTAACAATAGTAGTCTGGATAATTTTGTTTCTCTCAATCGGGAAAATGTCGAAAAAATAAAAAATATTTACGGGGTGGAGGATGTGGCTGTACAAGTCAGTACCGGAGGAAAATTTTATTTTCAAGAGTCGCAGACAGATGTGATAATTTTCGGTCTTACCGATAATTATCTTAAATTACTCAATATTCAGCCCCGATACGGACAAATCGAGGGAATGAGCCGAGAGGGTAAAGTGGTGATTTCCAAAAAATTAGCCAATATTTTGGGTTTGGGTGAAGGAGAAGACGCGGTGGGCAAGAGAGTAAATTTTGATATTATTCTTTCGGATGAAACCAATTCCGGTCGTCGGGAAGAATTGAAAAACAACAATAATGAAGCGGAAATAATGGCTATTACCGATAACGGAGATGATCTGGTGGCTTATTTTTCCTATGATTGTTTGCGGGAAAAATTCGGAGTGGATTTGGCACAGTTTGGAAAGGTGACGGTTAATTTGGAAAACGGAAGTATCGAGGAAATAAGAAAGAATATTGAATTTATGGGTTTTGAAACGGAGAGTGTTACCGATATAGTTCGGGATATCAATATGTTTTTTTTGGTAATCAGGATAGTTTTGATAGTTTTCGGAATAATTATTATGTCGATTTCGGCCATGGGGATGTTGAATACTTTGAGCGTTTCTTTGTTGCAAAGAACCAAGGAAGTCGGAATTTTAAAGGCTTTGGGTGCCAAGCGAGTGGATATTTTTAGGATGTTTATTTTTGAAGCGGCTATAATCAGTTTTGTCGGAGGAGCAGCCGGTTTTTTGGCCGGTTACGGTTTTGCGGAAATGATAAATGAAATTTTTAATCATTTTTCCGCCAGGAGAGGTTTGGCCCCGATTGACTTTATTTACATTCCTAATTATTTTATTTTCGCCCTGGTCGGATTTATCGCTTTTTTGGGTTTGGCGACCGGAATTATGCCGGCCAAGAGAGCGGCCAAGATTCATGCTTTGGATGCATTAAGGTATGAGTAAAATTGTTAAATTGTTTTATCAATTATTATTTATTAAAATATGGAAAAAATAAATAAATGGTTATTTCAATTTACAACTGCTTGGAAAAACCATGATGCGGATAAGGTGTTGGAACTTTTTTCTAATGATGTTGAATATTGGGAAACGCCTTTTGAAAGGTTGGATGATTTTGGCAAATTGAAATCTGAATGGAGAAATATAATATATCAAAAAAGCATTGATATAAAATGCGACATATTTTCAAATGACGGAGATAAATATGTTATAAAATGGAGTTTGAAGTACCTAGATAAGAATAATAAAATTAAAAAATTTGGAGGAGTGTATTTGATTAAGTTGAATGCGAATAATAAATGTAACTATTTTTTTCATTGCGGAGAATCAAATGTATTGTAAACTTTGATTTTTTTTAAGTTAGATTTAGGGATTACTTAGGGACTAAGTCCCCAATTGGGGACTTAGTCCCTAAGTAATCCCTAAGTAAGATTTATTATTTATGAAAAAAGGAAATATAGAATTATTGGCGCCGGCGGGGAGTTTTTCCAAGATGAAATACGCTTTGCATTACGGAGCGGATGCGGTTTATGCCGGGGTGCCGGATTTTTCTTTGCGCGCCAGGATTAATGATTTTGATTTTACTTCTTTAAAAGAAGGAGTCGATTTGGCGCACAAATCGGGAAAGAAATTTTATGTGACTTTGAATATCTATGCGCACAACAGACATTTAAAAAAATTGGAAAAACATCTTTTACGATTAAAAAATATTCCGATTGACGGAATAATCTTGAGTGATCCGGGGGTCTTGAATTTGGTAAAAAAATATTTACCGAAAGTTGAAATCCATCTCTCCACTCAAGCTAATGCCACCAATTGGCAGGCGGTAAAATTTTGGGCTTCCCAAGGAGTTAAGAGGGTGGTGTTGGCGCGTGAAGTGACATTAAAGGAAATCAAGGAAATCAAAAAAAATGTGCCTGAAGCGGAGTTGGAGTATTTTGTTCATGGGGCGATGTGTGTGAGTTATTCGGGGCGCTGTATTTTGAGCAAATGGATGAGCAATAAGAGCGCTAATTTGGGGGATTGTTCGCAACCATGTCGATGGGGGTTCTCTACGAAGTACGAATTAAATACGAAATTACGAACTAAAGACAAAGAGAGTGGAGAGATTAAGGATATGAAAGTGGTGGATAATCGGGGAGAGTTTGAGATTGATTTGGAAGAAGATCGGCAGGGAACTTATTTTTTTAACAGTAAAGACTTAAATCTGCTGGAATATTTAAAAGAATTAGCGGAGGCGGGGGTGGATTCGTTTAAAATAGAGGGTCGTAACAAAAGTCCTTATTATCTGGCGACAGTGGTGCGAGCTTATCGAAATGTTTTGGATGTGATTTTGATCGGAGACAAAAAATATTCCAAGATATTGAAAGCGGAAAAAGAAAATTTGAATGAATTGGTTCATCGCGGTTATACTTGCGGATTTCTTTTGGGCGGGGAGCCCGAGCATAATTTTGATAATTCTCATAATAAGAGCGGATTTCAGTTTGTGGGGGAAATTCTACGAAGTACGAACGGTAAGAAGTTACGAAAGGGAGGTTTAAATCTTGTTGAAGTGAAGGTGCATAATGCTATTTATAGTGAAGATGAGTTGGAATTGGTTGGAAAGAATGGCAATTTTAGCGTAAAGATAAAAAAAATGTTTAATGATAAAATGGAGGAAGTAGAATCGGCGCACGGAGGGCATGGTAAGAATTATTACTTCTTGTTGGATAAAGACAGCCTTCGTGAGATGGATTTTTTGAGGAAAAAAATAAATCCGCCCAAATAAATAATCCCCCCAACAAATCTTTTGTCGGGGCGCGCGAGGTCTAATTCCAGGTTTCAATGATGTCAGGCTTTTCCAAATAACAACAGTAATCAACTTTTTTTTCGAAGGGTCCTCTCGGATCGCCGCCAGGCAAGGATTTGTATTTTAACTCGTTGAGATAAAAATTCTTGTAGTTGTCGGAGACTTTTTTGAGGTGGGAGTAAAGTAGACTTTTTTCCAGATTTTTTTCCAGTGATTGGAATATTTTTTCGGATAGAAAGAGGTGGCATCTTTTGATCCTTAGGGCGATAAATATTTTACAGTAAAGAACAATAAAGAGGTTTTTAAGAACTTTCATTTTTCGCTCCCGGTTGAATTTGAATAAAAAATTTCTTGAGGTCATTAAAGCATATGACTTATCAAAGGGCAACCTTTGAGCAGCCTTCTTTGAATTAAATAATCAATATTATTGATATACTCATCAGTAAAAATTTTTAAAGTGTCGGATTATTGAGCGCTAGACATTTTCGGCTTAAATTGATAAAATGAGACTAATAAATATTAAAAATATAGCCTCAACTTATTTATCTAAGTTAAAGGTTATTATAAATATATGGTTTTACAAGAAAAAGATTTAAAAAAATTCGAGCAAATGTTAAATGAGCAAAAGGAAAAAATGACAGCCGATTTGGAGAGAATCGCCAAGCCGGTTTCCAAAGAGGGTGATTATGAGACCAAATATCAAGATATCGGAGACGATATGGATGAAAACGCTTCGGAAGTGGAGGAATATGTGGATAATATCGCCATAGAAAACAACCTGGAAGAGCAACTGAAGGGAATCAATAACGCCTTGGAAAAAATCAAGTCGGGAAAATACGGAGTTTGCGAAGAATGCGGAGCGGATATTGCCTTGGGACGCCTGGAAGCCAATCCCGCAGCCAGAAGATGTATGCAGTGCGCCGGAAAATAAAATCAGCAATACAATAAAAGATGCCAAAGATAGAAAAAAAATATATTTTGTCGATAGCTTTTATTTTTTTGGCCCTGACGGACCAATTGATAAAATACTTCGTTCGTCAAGCGGGCGTTTTTTATGTTTGCAACAAAGGAATCGCTTTTAGTTTGCCGGTGTCTTGGTGGATAATATATGCGGTTTTCTTTATTTTTTTTGTTTTGGTCGGTTTGTATATTTTTGATAAAATAAGGTTTAAAGAGCTTGAATTGGATAAAATCGGTCTGACTTTGATTGCCGGCGGAGCTTTGGGAAATTTGATAGATCGATTAAATCACGGCTGTGTAACGGATTTTATCCGACTGGGATTTTTCCCCGTTTTTAATTTGGCGGATATTTTGATTTTTGTCGGAGCAATGATAATAATATTTAAGAGTCATAAGAAATAATTTACATAAAAAGATGTCCTCAAAAGTTTTTTCGGCGGCGACCTTGGGATTGGAAAGTGAAGTGGTGGAAGTGGAAATGGACACCTTGGGACAAGGTTTGCATAATTTTACTATTGTCGGTTTGCCTGATACTTCAATTAAGGAGTCCCGGGATCGAGTCAGTAGCGCTATAAAAAATAGCGGATTCAAGCCCCCGCATCACTGCGGGAGGGTGACCGTTAATTTGGCGCCGGCCGATTTGCCCAAAAACAGTCCGATTTACGATGTGCCGATCGCAATGGCTTTCCTCCTAGTTTCCAATCAATTGGATTTTGATTGGCGAGAAAAAGTTTTTATCGGCGAGCTTTCCTTGGATGGAATGGTGCGAGGAGTACAGGGAGTTTTACCGATTGTTTTGATGGCCAGGAAAAAGGGTTTCAAGCAAATTTTTATCCCCAAGGATAATTCTCATGAGGCCAGCGTGGTTGAAGGGGTGGAGATTGTCCCGGTGGAAAGTTTGATCGAGCTGGTAAAACATTTGACCGGGGAGGCGGTTATTGAATCTTTGGAAACAGTCGATCATGAAAATCTTTTTGAAAGTTCCTCTTTTGCGGTGGATATGGCCCATATCAAGGGACAGGAACATGCCAAGCGGGCTCTCGAGATTGCAGCCGCCGGAGGACACAATGTTATAATGAACGGTCCGCCGGGAAGCGGAAAAACTTTGTTGGCCAAGGCGATGGCTTCTATTTTACCGAAGTTAACTTTGGAAGAGGCTTTGGAAATAACTAAAATTTTTTCGGTTTCGGGCAATCTTTCCAAAGATAATCCTCTGATTACCAAGCGACCTTTTCGCTCTCCGCATCATAGCGCCAGCGCGGTTTCTTTGGTGGGCGGGGGCACCTATCCCAAGCCGGGAGAAATCAGCTTGGCTCATCGGGGAGTTTTGTTTTTGGATGAGTTTGCCGAGTTCCAAAAAAATGTGATGGAAAACTTGCGCCAACCGTTGGAAGACGGAGTGGTGACGGTTTCCCGCGCCAAGGGGACGCTAAACTTTCCGGCTCGTTTTACTTTGGTAGCGGCGATGAATCCTTGCCCTTGCGGAAATGCCACCGATCCGGAGAAAGTTTGCGCTTGCTCGCCGGCTCAAATTATCAAATATCAAAGAAAGATTTCCGGTCCGATTTTGGACAGAATCGATTTGCAGATCGAGGTGCCTCGTTTAAAATTTGATAAGCTGCAAGAGGAATATTCCGGAGAAACCAGCGAGCAGATCAGGGTGAGAATAGAAAAATCGAGAGAGATTCAAAAAGAGAGATTGCAGTCTGTCGGAAAAATAACCAATAGCGAGATGTCTTCCAATGAAATAAAAATGTTTTGTCCTTTAAACGGTCAATCTTTGGAGCTTTTGAAAAATGCGGTCAGTAAGATGGGTTTGAGCGCCAGGTCTTACTATCGTTTGATAAAAATCGCCCGTACAATCGCCGATTTATCGGGAGAAAAGGATATTCAGCCGACACATATCGCGGAAAGTATTCAATATCGATTTAAGAATGAATAAAGGTTAAGGTTTGTAAAGTGCATGAAGTCCGTAAAGTTTATAAAGTAAAAATGCAGTCATTGGTCATCTGCAATCAGTCATCTCGAAATAATATGTGTTATGAGTTATATATTTGTAATTTTGAAATATTTTTTTATCTTTAAAATGTTAATATGTCTAAGGATTTAAAAGAAATTATAACCAATAATTCTCGAGAAACTTTTGATTGCGGAAAAGACTTCGCTCGGAAATTAAAAGGCGGAGAATTGCTTTGTTTGGAGGGGGAATTGGGGGCCGGCAAAACCACTTTTGCCCAAGGCTTATTGGCGGGCTTGGGAGTAAAAGAGACGGTTAACAGTCCGACTTTTTTGGTGATGAAACAATACCTTTTGGAAAACAACAAAGGATCGATAAAAAAAATTTATCATATCGACGCTTATCGGATCAATGGTCGGGAAATGTCGGATTTGGGTTGGGAGGAACTTTTGGCTGACAAGGACAATCTTTTGATCGTGGAATGGCCGGAAAAAATAAGAGAGATAATTCCCGCCGATTTTTGGCAAATCGACTTTGAACATCTGGAAGGGGAGCAAAGAAAAATAAGTTTTAAAAAATATGCGGAAAATTAAAATAATTCAAATCTTTTTTTGTCTGGCAATAGTATCTTTTTTGAGCGGATGCGATTTTTTTATTCCCAAAGACGATCTCAACGGCAACAATGAAAAAGTGATGATAAGAGACCCTATCTCAATTGACGAAGAAGAATTTGCCAAGCCCCAAAAAACCAAAGAAGAAACCGACATTGAGCAGTTAAATCAAAGCCTTAATCGTTATTCGGTTCAAAATAAGATTCCCAATAAACCTGTGCCCGAGGTAAAGCAAGAGCCCGCTCCGACAGAGGAAAAAGTAGAAGAGAATCCGATAGAGAAAGAACTTTTGACATATAGTCAAAAATACACCAAGGCGACCATGAAAACCAATTTAGGGAAGATAAAAGTTTCTTTTTTTAACGAAGACGCTCCGCTGGCGACCGGCAATTTTATCAAATTATCCGAAGAGGGTTTTTATGAGGAGCTTAAATTTCATCGGGTGATCAGCGGCTTTATGATTCAAGGCGGAGATCCCAATTCCAAGGACGATAATTGGGGAGATGACGGACAAGGCGGACCGGGTTATGCTTTTCGAGATGAGCCGAATAATCATAAATTGGTCAAGGGATCTTTGGCGATGGCCAATAGCGGTAAGGATACCAACGGATCACAGTTTTTTATCCTGACGGCCCAATCAAAGCCGGATTTGGACGGGAAGCACACCGTTTTCGGTCAAGTGATCGAAGGAATGGAAACGGTGGAAAAAATTGAAAAAGTAAGAATCGACGACAAGGACCATCCCACACAGGATGTGATAATTGAGAAAATCGAGTTGGAAAAATAATATTCGGAATAAATAATTTTTAGCTATATAAAATTATGGAACATAAAAAAGAGAGTAGCCGGAATTTTTTGGCAGTATTGCATCACAGTCTCAATTTTCTGGGGGTGGTTATTTTGTTTGTCTTTTTCGAAATCAAAACCGGCAAGAGTATCTCCAGTTTGATTTTATTGGTTCTTTTGATCGGCGCCTACGGCTTTCTTAGCGCTTGGGTAAGAAGCGAAAAATACAATTACTTCATATTTAAAAAATCTTTTTTAATCGTTTTTTTAACCGCTTTTTTGGCTGGTATTTTGGGAGGATTTGTCTTTTTGGATAAGGAGTTTGTCGCTTTAAACGGTTATTGGTCGGAACTCATAGGAAATATTTTATTCTTTATTTTAATCGCTTTTTCTTTGATAGCGATTCCTTTTTTGACCGGGTATGCATTGGTTTTTATTCCTCGATTTATCAAGAAACTTTTAAAAAAAGCCTGAAAATATTTTGTTTTTTGTCTATAAAAAACCGGGCAAGCAGAGGCCGGATAGATTTCTGCTCCGGTTCTTGCTACGTAACATGTTACGTAGCTTTTTGCTTTACCTCTAAATATAATCTATACTGGGGATATGAAAAAAGAACAAGAAAAAACTAAAAAAATAGTCCTTTTGGACGGAAATGCCATTATCCATCGATCTTTCCATGCATTGCCTCCTTTTACTACCAAAAAAGGAGAGCTGGTCAATGCGGTTTACGGTTTCAGCTCGACTCTCTTGGCGGTAATTGACAGATTTAAACCGGAATATATCGTGGCTACTTTCGACTTAAAGGGGCCGACTTTTCGGCACGAGGAATTTGAGGATTATAAAGCTACGCGGGTGAAGGCGCCGGACGAATTATATAGTCAAATAGAGAGGGTAAAAGAAGTGGTAAAAACTTTCAATATTCCGATTTATGAAAAAGAGGGGTTTGAAGCGGATGATATGATCGGGACAATTGCCGCTAAAATTGGCGGTGACGAAAAAGATCCGGAAGTTATTATTGTTACCGGGGATATGGATACTTTACAGTTAGTCAATGATAATACCAAAGTTTACACTATGAGCCGAGGATTGAGTAAAGCGATTTTATACGACCAAGAGGCGGTTTCAATCAGATACGGGGGATTGATGCCGGAGCAACTCAAGGATTATAAGGGTTTGCGAGGAGATGCCAGCGATAATATTCCGGGAGTTAAAGGTATCGGAGAAAAGGGAGCGATAAATTTGCTTAAAGAATATGGAAGTTTGGAGAATATATATAAAAATATTGCTAACATCAAAGGATCGCTCAAAGAAAAATTAGAAAAAGATAAGATGCTGGCTTTTACTTCCAAGAAACTGGGAACAATTAAAATCGATGTGCCGATTGAATTTGATTTGAAAAAATGCCAAACTCATGATTTTGATAGGCAAAAATTAATCAATCTTTTTCGGGAATTGAATTTTTTCAGCTTGATAAAAAGATTACAAGCCGATAATAACGGTTTGAACGGAAAAGCCGAAATCCTAAAATCAAAGGTGAAAGCGGGAGTAAAAGATTTTAAATATTCTGTTTTAAAGGACGGGGAGATAGAAGATTTTATCGCAGAGCTGGAAAAAGAAAAGGAGTTTGCCTTGAGCGTGCGAGAGGAAGAGATGGCTTTTTCTTGGAAAGCGGGGCGAGCTTATTCTTTGGAATTAAACCCGGATAATCTTTGTAAATTGAAAAATATCTTGGAAGACGAAGAGATAAAAAAAACAGGTTGGAATCTTAAAAATGATTATAAGACTTTAAAAAACAAGGGGATTGTATTGCAGGGAATCAGTTTTGATGTAATGTTGGCGGATTATGTTCTCAGATCGGGTGAAAAAATAGAATTGGAGCGCTTGATTATGGCCGAGTTGGGAGAGGAGTTTATAGATTCGGGAAGCGGACAAATCAGTTTATTGGGCTCTTCTCGAGAACAGGAGGCTCAGAAGTTATGCCGGAAGGTTGATTATCTCTGGAAATTAAAGGGGATTTTGGAGGGTAAGATTTTGGCGGTAGCGGATGAGCAAAAAAAATATTCCAAAACCAAAAATTTAGCCAAAGTTTTTAGCGATATTGAGATGCCTTTGGCGGAGATTTTGGCGGAGATGGAAATTAACGGCATAAAAATCAATGAAATAATTTTTAAAGGCGTCAGTGAAAAAATCAGTGTGCAAGTGGAAAATTTGGAGAAAAAAATCCAAGAGTTGGCGGGTAAGAATTTCAATGTTAATTCCACCCAGCAATTGGCCACTGTTTTATTTGAGGATTTAAAAATTTCTACCGAAGGTATCAAGAAAAATAAAACCGGTTTTTCGACGGCGGCGCCGGAACTGGAAAAATTAAAGGATGTCCATCCGATTATCAAAAAGATTGAAAGTTATCGAGAGCTTTTTAAATTAAAAACCACCTATTTGGAAAACATTCCTTTGCTGGTTGGTAAGGACGGTAGAATTCACACCACCTTTAAGCAGGAGGTGACGGCTACCGGAAGGCTTTCTTCGGAGAATCCGAATTTGCAAAATATTCCGATTAAAAGCGAGCTGGGCAAGGTGATTCGGACCGCTTTTGAGGCCGAGGCGGGCAATGTTTTTGTTTCAGCCGATTATTCCCAAATAGATTTGCGGGTAATGGCGCATATGAGCGGGGATAAAAAGATGTGCGAGGCTTTTTGGGCGGGAGAAGATATCCACCTCAAAACGGCGGCGGAGGTAAATAAGGTGACACTTTCCAAAGTGACGCAAAAGATGCGAAGAGAGGCCAAGGCTTTGAATTTCGGAATAATTTACGGGATGGGGAGTTTCGGTTTTTCTCAATCGGCGGATATTTCTCGGGCGGAGGCCAAGAAGTTCATTGATGAATATATGCAAAACTTCGCCCAGGTGGCCGAGTTTATCAAAAAAACCAAAGATTTAGCCAGGAAAAAAGAGTTTGTGGAAACCGAGACTGGGCGGCGGAGATATTTGGCCGAAATTAATTCGCCCAATTTTATGGTACAAGCGGGAGCGGAAAGGATGGCAATCAATATGCCGATCCAGGGCTTGGCGGCGGATATTATGAAATTGGCGATGGTAAAGGTTTATGAAAATTTTAAAAATGACAAAGATGTCAAGATGATTTTGCAAATTCATGATGAAATAATTTTGGAAGTAGCCGAAAAAAAGTCTCAGGCAGTGACTCAAAAAACCAAGGAAATAATGGAGAAAGTTTATCAATTAAGCGTTCCTTTGACGGTGGATGTAAAAATCGGGAGGAATTGGGGAGAGCTCTAATAATTAAAAATTAAAAATTCAAAGTTGAAAATTAAAATTAGCCAAAGCAGGTCATCAAGTCAAAAGTCATCTGTCATTGGGATTAGTAAGGTGTTTTGATGACTGATGACTCTTAAACTAGTTGTTTTCGGGCTATTTTATTTTCTATAAAGGTATTCTAAAAAGCTAATTTCTAAGAAGCTAATAAACTAATATATGAATTTGAGAAATTCACAATTTGTCAGGGGAATAACCGGCACTGCCGATATCATCAATGATATCAAAGGTCAAATCGCTTTTATCGGACGATCGAATGTGGGGAAATCGAGTTTGATAAATTCTTTGACCGATAACAAAAATTTGGCGCGCTCCAGCTCCACTCCCGGTCGTACCCAGCAAATCAATTTTTTTTTGATTGATAATAAAGTTTACTTTGTCGATTTGCCGGGTTACGGTTATGCCAAAACTTCGGAAAAACAAAGAGAAAAAATCAGAGGGATGATAATTTGGTATTTGACTTACGGAGAGGCAACAATCAAGAAGGCGGTGTTGGTGACAGATGCAAAGGTCGGGTTAAAAGAATTCGATCTGGAGATGATCGATCTTTTGAAAAATGAACAAATAGATTTTTTGGTGGTGTTAAATAAGGCCGATAAATTAAAACAAGGAGAGTTGCTGAGATTAAAAAAAGAAGTGGAGACAGCATTAAAAGGGGATACGGTAAAAGTCATCCCCTATTCTTCGAAAAATCCGAAAAATAAGAATAAATTGATTGGGGAAATATTCAGTTGATTTTAAGCGGGGGCGTGTTAGAATAGGAGTAGCTAAGAACTGATAGCGAGTATAACATTTATTTTTCCCAAAAGGTTCCTTTTTCTCCGGCCTTTCGTTTTACTCGGCAGCTACGAAAAAGAATTTTTTTTGAGATAATAAATGCACTATGGTGTTGAGACATAATTTATTTAATAATCTTTAAATTTTAAATCTATAAATATGAAAAAGATATTTTTAATCAGTTTTAGCTTGATGATGATTTTTGTCTTGAGCGGTTGCGGAAAAGAAGCGGAAAAAGCCGACGAAATTAATCCGACTTCGGGCGGGGAAAGTCTTGCCGAGAGTGATTCTTCGACCCCCAAAGAAGCGGCGGATACAAATAAAAATCCGCTTGAGAAACTCAGATTGGATTTATCTTCGGGCAAAAAAATCAAATGTACCTATAAAATGAGCGATGAAAACGGAGATTTGGAAGTAATAACTTATGCTCAAGGGGATAAATATAGAACCGAGATGATAATCGGCGGATTAAAAAATTATTCCATTTTTGACGGGGAGAGTACTTATACTTGGTCGGAGGGGCAGAAAACCGGGATTAAAATAAGTTTGGATTGTTTGTCGGATTTAGAGTCGGAAGATGTCGGTGCCCAAGAGGAGGTCGAGGTTGAGAATGAGACAGAAGCTGATTTCGCCGAATCGCTCAAAGATGCTAAAAATTTGAAGTGCGAAGATTATCAGGAGGCGGATTTTGAAATTCCCGCCGGAATCGAGTTTGTCGATCAGTGCGATTTATTGGAAGCGCAACAAAAAATGTTGGAAGGTTTCAAGCAGTAAGTTTAAAAAATAATAAAGAAGGGAGGTGTGATATATGGAAGAACAAAATGTAACAGAACCGGAAAAAGAGGAGGTTAAGGAGGTGACTCCGGAGCCGGTTAAAAGCAATAGCAATGAGGATGTGGAAAAGAATAAGGCAATGGCCATTATAGGCTATATTATTCCGATTTTGTTTCTTATTCCTTTAGTAACCGAAGCAAAAGACAGTCCTTTTGCCAAATTTCATGCCAATCAGCACTTAATACTTTTGATTGGTTGGTTAATTTGGGGGGTATTGGGATCTATTCCTTTTTTGGGCTGGTTCTTTATCCTTCCTTTGGGATCGGTATTTTTGATAGTATTGTCAATCGTGGGTTTGATTAATGCATCCCAAGGCGAAATGAAAGAAATCCCTCTAGTCGGAAGCTTTAAAATTATAAATTAGTTTTTGGTTTATATTTTCTAAAAAACAAGCCCCTTTTAAAGTGGCTTTTTTTAGTTTATAATTAAGTGTAATCAAAAATAGATACTTTTTAAAAAGTAACACAAAAATCGAATCCCTCTAATTATGGCGAATTATCGCAGTTTGAGGGAGCAAATAAAATATGAAAAAAACGAAGATAGTGGCTACAATCGGGCCGGCTTCCGAGAGTGAAAAAGTTTTGGAAAAAATGATGAAGGCCGGCATGAATGTGGCTCGGTTAAATTTTTCGCATGGCGGTTATGATTGGCACCAAATGGCAATTGACAGAATCAGAAAGGTGGCGCAAAAAAACAATTTAAATGTCAGCATCCTGGCTGATTTACAGGGTCCGCGTATCAGAATCAATACCAAAGAAGAAGTCGCGGTCAAGAGCGGAGAGGAAATAACTCTTTATGAAATTGGAGAAAAGATCAAAAATGAAGCTGAAAAATTTGTTTTTTTGGACAAAAAAAATATCGTTGAAGTTTTGAAAAAAGGACAGGAAATTTTGATCGAAGATGGCTTGATTAAATTGATTGTTTCGGAAAATAAGGGTAAGCATTTAATCGCCAAGGTTAAAGACGGAGGAACGATAAAAAATCATAAAGGAGTGAATATTCCCGGCGCGGATTTGGATATTGATATTATTACCGCCAAAGACAAAAAAGATCTTTACTTTTCTTTGGAAAACGATGTTGATTTTGTGGCGATTTCTTTTGTCAAGAACGGGGAAAATCTGAGAAGCCTCAAGAAATTAATTGCCAAAAAAATAAAAGATCCGGCCAAGCAACCCAAGATTATTTCCAAAATCGAGAGAAAAGAAGCGATTGATAACCTGGAGGATATTCTCAAAGAAACCGACGGCGTAATGGTGGCCAGGGGAGATTTGGGAATCGAGATGGATGAAAGTCGGGTGGTGATTTTGCAAAAAGAGATTGTGGCTAAAAGTATCCGCTATATGAAGCCGGTAATTGTGGCCACCCAAATGCTCGAGAGTATGATAAATAATCCCCGTCCGACCAGAGCGGAAGTGGGGGATGTTTCCAATGCGGTGATCGATCACGCCGATGCGGTGATGCTTTCGGGAGAAAGCGCCAATGGCAAATATCCGGTTGAAGCGGTGGAGATTATGAGTCGAATTATTGAGAAGACTGAGGAATCCAGTTATGATGATGTGCATGAAACTTTGGAGTGCGAGATGGGTTCTTGCGGAGATTATATCGTGATAATCAGGAGCGCTTACGAATTGGCCAGAAGTTTTGACGCGGAGGCGATTTGCGCCGTCAGTGTGAGCGGATTTACCGCCAAATTGATCAGTCATTTCCGTCCGACCCAAAAAATAATCGTGGCCACCAATAACCCGAAAACCTGGAGGCAATTATCTCTATTTTGGGGAGTGGACGCTTATCTTTTGAAAGAAAAAAAATTGGAAAATTTAATCGACAAAGCGGTAATCGAAGCCAAAAAAGACAAAAAATTAAAAAAAGACGACAGAGTGGTGGTGGTAATGGGAAGAGTGGTGAACGGTGAAAAGATGAGATTGGTGGGAGTGAAGAAAGTCGGGTAATCTCTACGAAGTACGAATTTATACGAAATTACGAATAATAATTCAATTGTTGTATTGTTTTAATGTTTGTAAAGAAAATTATTAGTCAAAAGTCATTAGGTCATCAGTCATCAAAGCCAAAAATTGTATTTTGATGATTTAGTGACTTTTGACTGATGACTTATTATTTAGTTTGCTTTCATGTTTTTATGTTTTGATGGCACATGTTACATGCTTCATGATATGTGTTTTATGTTGTGTATTCCCTTGTATTGTTCTTGAAATTCTGATAGGGTATTGAATGTGATTGAATATAAATGGAAAGGTCGCATAGTTGGTCTAGTGCGCACGCTTGGAAAGCGTGTGTGTCGCAAGGCACCGCGAGTTCGAATCTCGCCCTTTCCGCATCAAATACATAGTATCGTGCAGACCGATGATCCCGCTTATTTGCGGGATTTTTCGTTAAGCGCCTATTTTCACATAACTTAACAACCAGAATAGGATTCGAAAAAACCGCCCGAAGGCGGTTTTAGAAGTTTCGTGTTTATCTGCAGATACTTGTTGTTCCGCAAATATTATTAGGATCTATCAATGTGTCTATTCCATTCGGATGGTCAACTACGGCAGAACCTTCATTTGCGTGGTCCCCACTTTTTCCGGGAACTGCGAATAAATGATTCGTCCAATCTTTTCTGACATGCGGATTTTTTGTGTTTACATAATGATTGCCAAAATCATTATTCCAAGCATCGCCATTTCCTCCAAAATTTTCCGGATAAGCCATAGCAAGGGATGGAAAGATAGTCAGCAGGGATATAATCAGGGTCAGTAATGTTATTTTTTTCATATTTCCACCTCCTTTCCGTTAAGTTTTAATTTTCTGAGTAATTCTTCTCTCCTCTCTCTGTCATCAAATACACTTTCGAAAAAATATTGCATTTGGATCAGATCATAATGTTCCTGGGTATCTTCAAGCTCTTTGTTGATTTCATTCACAATGAAATTTTCCAGCTCGCTATCATTTCTTCTCCTTATTCTTGGCAGTAAATTTTCTTTGGAAAATTTCATAGTTTTATGATTTGTTTTTCAAAGGAATATGTTTCTTTGAATTTATCAGCGTTGCCCTTGTTTATATTGAGACCCCATTCGGGCTTGCTCTTTTTACCTTCATAATTTTTTTCAATCAGAACCGGATGTTTTTTGTTTTTCCAGTCAATTGAGGGAATAAGGCACAGATTCGGAGCCGATCCATCTTCGAAAAGCAGTAATGCCAGAAGTAGGTTTTTTCTGAGATTAAAAACTTCTT
Organism: Candidatus Moraniibacteriota bacterium; assembly: GCA_036584565.1. GTDB lineage: Bacteria > Patescibacteriota > Minisyncoccia > Moranbacterales > UBA9337 > UBA9337. Next base: position 347 of record JAZHDF010000035.1, on the reverse strand, counting down.
TCCGCATGAATACATAGTTATTATTCCGGGCGGATTTTACTTGGATATCATAATGTTCGTTATCGTCCTTTCGGATTATGAAATCTATTCCTTTATCATCGACTTCCGAAGTATAGACATCGAATCCAGCTTTGGTGAATTCCATTTTGGTGAAATATTCTCCATATTTTCCCAGTTGCAAGTGACTTAATTTTGACCATTTATTATTCATAATATTTTTTTGGATTTATTGTTATTTTTTTTGCATACACAAAAGGCCCCACGAATCGGGCGACAGTTCCTTTCGGATCTGCCCGGCAATTCTTTCGAACTACCGACCTACGGAAATAAGTGTCGACCATGAGGCC
>JAZHDF010000034.1:0-5831 GCA_036584565.1 Candidatus Moraniibacteriota bacterium | reverse complement strand
TATATTTCATGGTCTTTTTTAACAGTATAGCATAAATTTGCTATACAAGACCCAAAAACAAATATATTCCTCCATAAAATAACTTTGAATAATCAATATAGACTTGGTCACCGGTATGAATATAGTCGTTCATCATTGCCTCCCTTAGGCTTTAATGGTACTATTTAACTGTTAAAAAACGACTTCAAATTATAAACTAAAAAATATTATATGTCAAATATTATCAAAAAATCCGAACATTTACAGGAATTTAAAACGGAAAAAATGTCAGTTCCGGCTTTATTTTTTATGGGTGAAAATCTCCTACCCGAAAAAGAAACTTTTGACCAAGTGGAGGATATTGCCTCCAATCGGGATACTTTTTTTCGACAGACCGTGGCCATGCCGGATGTTTGCTCCAAGCCGGGCCGAAAAAACGCTTCCGGAACCACCATCGTTTCTGAGAATTATATTTTGCCTCAAGTAAATGATTCCGATCCGAATTGCGGGATGCGTCTACTAAAAACTAATTTAAATGAAAATAATATTTCCAAAGAAGAAATCGATAATCTTTTCCAAGAATTAGTTGGAATTGTGCCTACTAAAAAATTTATCGGCACTCCGGTTCCTTTTGATGTTGTAGTGGATATTTGTCGTCAAGGAACATCTGCCATAGTAAAACACTTAAATATCCAAACCAAAAATGAATTGCAAAATACCCAGGGCGGAGGGAATTTTTTCGAAAAAGAAATGACTCGCCAAGATATTTTTGATGTTATTCCGAAACTTTATCTTTTTTTTGCCAAATATCGACTGGGAATTATCGGGGCTGCCGGCAATCACTTCCTCGACTTGATGAAAGTTACCGATATTGTCGATTCCGAGATGGCTCAAAAGATGGGGATTGAAAAAGGCCAATATCTTTTTATGATTCATACCGGCAGCGGAATCCTCGGCCAATACACTATGTATACCCACACCGCTAAAAAGAAAGAGCATCTTTCTCAAGCTTTGATGGTGACTTTGGGAAAACTAACCTTTCAAACTACCAAAAGAGATGTTTACAAAAAAATGCAAGAAAAAATCAGAAAACATATGACCGCGGATAATTCTCTTTTGAAATATGAGGCCAATGGTCCGGACGGAGAACTTTATATGAATGCTCGCGCCGCCGCTTCCAATTTCGGCACCGCCAATCGGGCCGTCATTGCCCACAATATATCCGAGGCAATCAAAAAAATATTGGGTCGCGATCCGGAGCTGGACTTGATTTATGACATGCCTCATATTTCGATTAGCAAAGAAACGCATTTTGACAAAGAGGTTATGGTCCACCGAAGTAACACTTCTCGCGCCTATGGTCCGAATAAAATGTCCCATCACCCAACCTATAAAGAAACCGGCGAACCGGTCTTTATCCCCTCTTCCATGAGCACCGACGCTTATATTTGTGTCGGTACGGATAGAAATGAAGAAAGTTTTTATTCCGCTCCCCATGGTACCGGCAAAGGAAAAAATGCGGACGAAAAAACGATTACCGACAAAGATGAGCTCTTTGCTAAAATGGAAGAAAAAGGAGTTAAATTATACAATGCCCGATCCTCAATTGTTATCAACCAAGACTCCGCTCGTTACAAAAATATTGACGAAGTGATAAAGGGAGTTGAGACTAACGGTGTGGCGCATGTGGTGGCCAAGATGCAACCGGTGGCGGTACTTATGTATTAAATATCACATAACATAGAAAATAAAACATATAACACAAAAGCATTAAACACATAAAATAAATCAAATGAAAAGTGAAAACTTTCATGACATTTTAAAGAAAAAAGCTGATAGATTTGCATTTTATACCTACAAAATTTCGAAAAATTTTCCTAAAGAAGAAATATACGGCATTACTTCTCAATTGCGCCGATCTTCCTTATCTGTAATACTTAATTATATTGAAGGTTATGCACGAAAGGGAGACAAAGAATACAAATATTTTCTAAAGATATCTTATGGATCACTCAAAGAATCTAAATATCTGATATTTTTTGCATATAGAGAAAAATATATATCTAAGGAAGATTATAATAAATTAATAAGCTTAGCAGATGAACTTGGTGCAATGTTTTGGTCGATAATCCAAAAAATTGATAAGAAATGAGTGTTCCATGTTATATGTTCCATGTTATATGATTATTGTTTCCATTTCCGGCCTGGACGGTTCCGGCAAATCCACCCAAATAGAATTACTGAAAACCTCCCTGGATTCCCAGGGCAAAAAGGTTTTTTATTTCCATGCTATTTCTTTTTCTCTGGCCAATAAAATCTCCGAATTCAAAAACAAATATTGCTTGATCTGCAAACTGGCCGGCCACTGCAAACTCCCTTCCAAAGAGGAAAAAATCGCCGTTACCCAAGCCAATGATTTTCAAATTTTATTGAGAAAAATATTTCTAAAAATTGATTTGTGCCGATTCAAAAAACTTCTCGGGAAACTGGCGGGGCAAAATTTTGACTATCTACTATCGGATAGATATTTTTACGATTCTCTGGTTAACATAGAATATTTATCCAAAAAAGAAATCTCTTTGAATTATCCGATAATCAAGCCGGATTTGTCTATTTATCTGCAAGCCGACCCTGCGCTGATAATTAATCGCGACCGCGCACCCGAACAAGGCTTGCAATATTTGGTGGATAAAAAAATGATTTATGATAAACTGGCCGGTGTTTTTGAAATGATAGTTGTAGATGGAAATGAAAGTCCGGATATTGTGCAAAAATCTATTCTAAACCATACAACACAAATCATTTAACATAAAGCAAGAAAGTCATCAAGTCAAATGTCATCGGCTATCAAAGTTAAAAAACTATATCGATGACTGTTTGCAGATGACTGATGACTTATTCAGCTTTCTAAATTTAATCATTAAAACTTGATTTGAAATTCAAAATTTTAAATTCAAAATTTTATTATATTATGTCTATCGCCAAATCCGCCCTCTGGGTCACCTTTTCGGAAATTATTTTCAATCTCTCGGGATTTATTATCCATTCTATCTTGGGTCGAGTTTTGGGTCCGTCCGATTATGGACGCTACGGCTTGGTCATCACTTTGACCACTATGGTAATTATCTTGATCGGCAACGGCATCCCTACTGCGATGGCCAAATATATCAGTGAGATATTTGAGACCAATCCTCGCTTGATTTTAAAAATAAAAAAACAGGCCGTCGTCATCCAGTCTGTTTTAATCGCTTCGATTACCGTTATTTTTTTCCTCTGCGCTCCGCTGATATCCTTGGCGCTGGGAGATGAAACTCTCACCCCCCTCTTTCGTTTTTCTTCTTTAATTATTCCCGGATTTGCGGCGGCTTCTTTTTATTTCTCTTTCTATACCGGACTGCATAAGTTCAACATCCAGGCCACCCTCAAGACGATCCGTTCCCTATTGAGGATAATTTTTGTGGTCGGTATGGCTATTTTATTCGGCTTAAAAGGATCTATTTCCGGCTATATCATTGCTCCGTTTGCCGTTTTTGCTATCGCTTTTTTGATTGATAAATTGAAAGTCGATCGAGAAATCAAAGAAAAAATAAAATCTCAAAAACAACAAGAAGAAGAAATTCAATTTCATTGGAAAAAACTGGTTAGCTACGGCTGGCAAATCGTGGCTTTCTTTTTGGCTTACGAACTTTTGATCAGCATTGATTTATATCTGGTCAAAGCGCTTCTCAGCGACGATGCTTTGACCGGAGTTTACAATGCCTCTCTGACCGTCGGTCGAATTCCTTATTATATTTTTTACGCTATGACCGTTTTTCTTTTACCGATGGTGTCGCGAAAAAGCGCCGGCCAAGAGCTCAAAAACGCCAAGGGAATTATCAATAACGCTTTGCGGATAATGCTTAGCTTCCTTACTCCGATGGTTATTTTACTTTCCGCTTATTCTCACCAAACCCTCGATTTGCTTTACGGAAAAAATTATCTCGACGGCGCGCTTCCGATGTCGGTTTTGGTTTGGGGGGTGGGATTTTTGACAGTTTTTTATGTTTTGAGCTTTGCTATTAACGGCGGAGGAAAAACTTTGATTTCAATGTATATTTCCCTTTTCGGCTTGGCGCTAAATATTGTTTTGAATTATTTCTTAATCCTAAAAATGGAAATACTCGGCTCGGCCTGGGCGACCACCGTCGCTTCATTTTTAATTATGATAATTATGCTTTTTTATATCAAAAAACATTTTGACGCCGCCTTTGATTTTAAGGAATCTCTAAAAGTTTTTTGCTCGGGAGCAATCCTTTTGGTACTAGCTTTTTCTATTCCGGCCGGCAAAATCTCTTTTATCCCCGTCAGCTTGGCTTTACTTTTGGTTTATTTGGGAATATTATATGCATTAAAGGGCATCACCAAGGAAGATTTGGCGATGTTTAAAATTAAAAAACTTTCTAAAAAATAAAATATGTACGGAAAAATTTTAGTCGCTAGTTTATTTTTGTCTTTATTTACAAGCGTAGAAGCTTTGGCTCAAGAATATGATATTTTTGTGGACAAAAACAACACCTCGGGAACGGAAGACGGTACCGAGGCCAATCCTTTTGACACTATCGGCGAAGCTCTCACTTTGGCGGTCACCTATGAGCCGGAAAACCGCAAAATTTTTGTAAAAAACGGGGAATATTCGGAAAGCCTTGAAATACCGGAAGAAGCCGAGCTTTATGGAGAAAGTAAAAATGACACTATTGTCAACGGTGACGGCTTTGGAGCCGTAATAACAATGAACAATCGAACCAAGCTTAAAAATATCAAAATTTACAAAGGAAAATACGGAATCTCCATAGAAAAAAATTCCAAAGTGGAAATTAACCGAGTCAAAATTCAAAAATCGGAAAAAATCGGAATAAATATTGAAGAATCAAGCAAAAAAAGATTGGTCGAAATCAAAGATTGTGAAATATACGACAGCGAGGGAAAAGGAATTTATATCAAAAAAAACAATTACGCGCGAATTTACGATAATGAAATTTACGATAACGAAGAAGAGGGTATCGACATCCGCTCCAAAGCCAAGGGAAGCATCAAAAGCAATGAAATTTACAAAAACGGAGAAAGCGGCATTGAATTAATCGTAGAAAGATCCAAGATGGATATTGATAAGAATAAAATTTATAAAAATTCGGCCAGCGGGATCGCTCTCCAGGCCTATACGGGCGGTTTAAGCGCGGTAAGCGATAACGGCATAGAAAAAAACAAGATCAGCGCCAACAAGCACTATGGCATAAAATGCGATACTCCCAGCAATCTCAAAACCAACCAGCCGGTTCTCTGGTCCGAATCGGTCACCCTGAAAAATAACTCGATCGAAAAAAACAAACAAAATTTGTTTTCCAATATTTGCCACTTCGAGAAATATTAGAGAAAATAAAAATAAGACCAAAAATTAAATACACCAATATACTAGTATGTTGGTGTATTTAATTTTTGAACCTCATATAGAAAATCCCACAAAAGATCTTAAGAGTAAATTATATGGTTAAGCTTTATTTTTTCCCTATTTTTAGCTATACTAAGAATCATAGGAACATAGGGCATAGAGCATGGAACATGAAAACAAATGGGCATGAAAACAAGATAAATAAACAAGTCATTAACCATAGATGGTTAATAATTTTAAATTCCTAAATTTACAATTCCTAAATTCTCAAATAAAATATGTTTTTTTTAAAAAAAACCGAATATCGCTTACTTGCTGTTATTTCTGCTATTTTAGCCTTGAATTCTTATTTTTTTATTGAGCGCAAATCCACCAATGCTTTTCCGCTGATTTTTGATAATATCAAAATCCATTATTTGATTTATAT
>JAZHDF010000033.1:0-5912 GCA_036584565.1 Candidatus Moraniibacteriota bacterium | reverse complement strand
CTTACTTTTCTATTTTTAAAATGTAAACTCCTTTGCTGCAATGTTAACAATGATTAAGCCTCGTCGCCCTCAAAGCTTACAAAAAAATACATACACTTTATTTACGACCGTAAATAAAGTGTATGTATTTAAATTGAGAAATTTTGAGATTATTCGAGAGAAATGAGCGGTAAATAATCCTTGGGAAATATTTTGTTACGTAGCAAATTACGTACTTATAAATGTAAATATTTATTCTTCCCGAAAAAAACACCCCCCTCTTTGCGGAATTTCCGCAAAAAAAAGGAGGGGTGACCCGATGCAGACAATCAGTAAATGGTTTGCCTGATATTTATTAAATAGCAATCTATCAATGACACAAAAAACTAAAAAATATTCAATCAGATCAAAAATCTATACACCAACCCGCCGATTAAAATAGCCAAGATAATTTTAAATACGGTTACTCCCAAAGTCTTTTTCCAACCGAATTCTTTCCAAAAAGCGGCAATGGTGGCAACGCAAGGGATATACAACATACTAACCAAGGTCAAAGTTATTATTTGTTCCGGACTCAAAACCTCTCCGAAATCCGTTGTGCCCAAAAGAGTGGCCAACATTACCAAAATAAGCTCTTTGCGTAAAATACCCAAAATAAGTAAAACCCCCAACGCAGAAGGCAACCCCAACCACCCAACGGTAATAGGTGCCAAAAAATCGGAAATTACCCTCAAGCCTCCCGATATATACAAAGCCTCGATTATTACGCCGGAAAGAATAATTATCGGTCCGGCGATAAAAATAAATTCTCTTAATCTTCCCCAAGTTTGCAAAAATACATTTTTTAGATTGGGGAGCTTATAGTCGGGCATATCCATAATCAAAGCCACCGGCTCTCCAGGCAGTATTTTAGAAACCAAAAATCCCAAAATAATCGCTATTAGGATAACCAAAAAATATAAACCCAAAACCCATTCCATCCCAACATATCTACCCACCAAGCCCAAAACAATCACTCCTACCGCGCTACAAGGAACAAAGGTTACCAAAAAGCCGGTCAAGAATCTTTCTCGCTGAGTCTCCATTATCCGACAAGAAAGACAAGCCGGCGTATTGCAACCGAAACCGAGTATCAAGGGTATACACGCTTTCCCGTGCACTCCCATTTTATGCATCAAGTTATCAGTCAAAAAAGCCACTCTTGCCAAATACCCCCAATCTTCTAAAATAAACAAACACAGATAAAAAGGGAAAATAAAAGGCAAGACGATTTCCATCAAAGCAATAACACTTTCCACTCCGCTCCAAAGTAAATTCGCTCCCAAACTCGAACCGAAAAAATTTTGAAAACCGACTTGCCAATTGACAGTCAAACTCTCCAAGAGAGATGAAAAATAGTTGCCGAATTGAAAAATGAACACAAAAACCGAAGCAAGAATCAAAAACATAATCGGATAACCCCAAATTTTGTGCCCGGTCAAATTATCCAGTTTCTCCTCCAAACTTATCTTTTGCGGTTTTTGAATTCTTAACACTTCCCTTATTATTTGAGAAACTAAACCGCATCGCTCATCGGCGATTACCAAAGCCGAGTCATGACCGTGCATACTCTCCAATTCCAAGCAAAATTTATCGGCTTGAGGCAAAATCTCCGGATTTTTTTTCTTGATTAATTCTCTTATTTGCTTGTCTTTTTCCAAAAGTTTGATAGCTGTCCAACGCTTAGGATAAGCAATTTCAATGTCCTTTAAAAAATCAACTATTTTTTCAAGCCTCTCCTCCGTCTCTTTGCCGAACCGCAAAAAATTTCGAGAATTTTTTCTGTTTGCCAGACTTATACCCTCCTCAAGACATTTATTTATTCCCTTACCGTAAATAGCCTCTGTCTCTATGACTTTGACATTGAGAATTTTTTCCAACTTCTCGATATCAATCCGCATCCCCTTCTTACGAGATAAATTAATCATATTCAAAGAAACCACCATTGGTCTCTCCAATTCCAGAAGTTGCAAAGTAAAAATTAAATTCCTCTCCAGGCGGGTCGCATCCACGACATTAATTATAAAATCAGGCTTCTGAAAAGCAATGTATTCACGAGAGATAATTTCTTCCAAAGAAAAAGTGGATAAAGAATAAATCCCCGGTAAATCCAAAACATCTATCCGATAACCCTTATAGTACAAAGTTCCCTCCGCTTTTTCTACCGTCTTTCCGGCCCAATTTCCGATATGCTGATGTAATCCGGTTAGATAATTAAATATAACCGACTTACCGACATTGGCTTGTCCGGCCAAAACAATATTTAATTTTTTTGTTTTTTTTATTTTACCCATACCTTTGAAGCGATTCCTCTGCCCAAAACAAGCCTGGATCCTCTGATTTCAACCTCTATCGGCCCAAAAAAAAGAGTCTTCTTTAATAATTTTACCGGTGTATCGGGAGTTAGTCCCAAATCGGCCAATCGCTTAACCGATTCCGGACCGGCATCCACACAAACAATTACCGCTTGTTGATTTATTCTTAAATTAACTAAGTTATTCAATTTTTCTTTATTCATAAAAAATATTTAAAAATCCTTAAATTCTTTTAAGGCTACAAAAGATAATTCTTTCTTTATTTTCCTCCAAATCGAATCAAAAATCAAGTTTAAAAAAATTTTTATTATTTTTTGGTAAAAAAATCAAAAAATAATTATCCTAAATAATAAAAGTACGTACCCGGGTACTTACTCGAGTACGTACTTTTTATTTTTTATTCTATCGGTTTTTCGAGGTTTTCTTTATCGGCTTCTCCGCCGGGAGCGTCTTCCACCCAGCCTTCGGATTGGACTTCTTCTTTTTCTACTTCCGACGAATTGTCCGACTCTTCCGTTTCACCCTCGTCTAATGTTTCTTCTCCTGGAACTACCTCTAGATGCGCAAGTCCGAAATGAGCGAATTCCCTTCGATATCCGTCTTCATAAGCCGAGATTTTTTCCTCCAATTGATCTTCGTATTTCTCCACCATCTCATTTAATTCCTCCTCACTCATCTCCCGATTAATATCCCGCCAAGCCAACTGAGTACTCAAATTATCATGAGTAACCAAATCCTCGTAGTCCATCATAATCGGCAAAATATGCTCTTGGTACATTTCCTCCTTAAGCAAATCTTCACTGTCAAATTCTCCCGCAAAACCCAATAAATAACTCTGCAGATCCTCTCCTTCCATCGATTTAGCCTCGTAAACCGGATCTTGCGATAAATCCCCCACTGTTCCTAAAACTCCGTTTCCCAAGGAAGCCAATTCCAATAACTGACGATATTGTTCATTTGTCAATTCTATTTGCATGATTTTTTAAAATTAATTTTTATTAAACTTACATTAAGCATAACACCTTAAGGCTAAACTTCCAACCGCAAATCTCAAACCTCTTTTTCGATAAAATTTTCTATCTGAGACAAAATCCCCTCTTCGCTCAATCCGGCCTCATTTAAAATTTCCTCTTGCCCGCCGTGCGGCAAAAAATAATCCGGCAAACCGATATTTTTAACTTTGATCTTTATTTTATTGTTAAGAATAAACTCTCCGACCGCGCTACCCGCTCCGCCCAAAACCGTATTATCCTCGACTGTTATCAAATATTGATGTTTGCGAGATAATTCTTTGAGCAATTTTTCATCCAACGGCTTAACAAAACGCATATTGACCAAAGTAGCGCCCAATTTCTCCGCCGGCTTTTGACATTTTTTTAAAACAGTTCCAAAAGCCACAATGGCAATCTTTTTTCCTTTGGTGACTAATTCTCCCTCGCCCAATCGGATCTTGGGGAGCTTGGATTTAAAAATTTTACTCCCCGCCCCGCCCCGAGGATAGCGCACCGCCACCGGACCAAAATGTTGATAACCGAAATCCAACATAGCGAAAAATTCATTCTCATCGGCCGGTGTCAAAACTATTAGATTGGGCACGCAACGCAAAAATGACAAATCAAAAACTCCGTTATGAGTGGCTCCGTCTCCGCCGACCACTCCCGCTCGATCAATCGCCAAAAGCACGTCCAGATTTTCCAAAGCGATATCATGAATCAGTTGATCATAGGCTCTTTGCAAAAAAGAAGAATAAATCGCCACCACCGGTTTTTTGCCGGCTACCGCCAAACCGGCGGCCAAAGTCAAAGCATGTTGCTCGGCGATTCCCACATCAAAATAACGCTTAGGAAATCTTTTGTCAAACTCCGCCAAACCGGAACCCTCGCACATAGCCGGAGTAATAGCTATAATTTTTTGATCCTTTACGGCCTTGGCACAAATCCATTCTCCCAAAACTTTTGAAAAAGTCAACTTGATAACAGTCGGATTTTTTCTTCCATTTTCTTTTGAAAAACAGGGGCTGACCGCATGCAAAGATAGCTTATCTTTTTCGGCCGGAAGATAGCCCTTTCCTTTTTTGGTAATAATATGCAAGAACTTAGGACCCTTAACTTTTTTAAGATTTTCCAAAACTTCCAATAAGGTCCTGATATCATGACCGTCGATCGGTCCGTAATAACCGAAACCCAATTCCTCAAAAAAAGTCCCCGGCGTCACCATTCCCTTGGCATAAACTTCCGCCCGACGAACAAATTCCTGAATGGTTGGCACTCCCTTCAAAATCTCATTGCCTTTTTTGCGCATCTTAAGATAAGACGGCGAAGAAATAAGTCTGGTTAAATACTTACCCATCCCGCCCACATTGGGAGAAATCGACATTTTATTGTCATTGAGTATCACCAAAATATCCGCTTTGATATCTCCGGCGTGATTTAAGGCTTCCATTGCCATCCCGCCAGTCAGCGCTCCGTCTCCAATAACCGCAACGATTCTTTGTTTGGATCTTTTTTTGGCCAAAGCCAGGCCAGTAGCGACACTAATAGAGGTGCTGGAGTGCCCCACACTAAAAACATCGAACTCGCTCTCGCCCATCTTGGGAAAAGGCGCCAAGCCGCCCTTCTTGCGAATCGTCTGCAATCTTTCCTTTCGACCGGTAAGAATCTTATGCGGATAAGCCTGATGTCCGACATCCCAAATAATCAAGTCTTTAGGGGTATCAAAAACTTTATGCAACGCCACCGTTAATTCCACCACTCCCAAATTGGAACCAAAGTGTCCGCCGGTCTTAGTAACCGTTTCTATCAAAAAATCTCTAACATTTTGACACAAAATCAATAACTCTTTCTCAGAAAAATCTCTAAAATCTTGAGGATAATTAACTTTTGACAAAATATTTTTAATTGGCTTATTTTTTTTCATATCCGCACTAATTTTTACGACCGCTCTTATTCCTCCAATATCATCAAACAGTTTAAAAAAATTACTTAAAAAACAACACTAAACTCAAAAATAAAATTCCCAGCATAAAAAATATTGCGCCCCAACCGAAAATTTTAACCCAAATCGGATTAGTTTCGCGCCCCATAATTTTTTTATCATCTCCGACCACCATAATCGTTATCAAGAGTGGAACCGAAATTACTCCGTTTAAAAAGGCGGCGTAATAAAGAGCCTTAATCGGATTGATATTTAAAAAATTAAGCAGAAGTCCGACTAAAATCGAAAAAATTATCACCAAATAAAATCCGCGAGCACGAGAAAATTTTTTATCCAAGCCCTCTTGCCATTTCATTACCTCCGCCAAAGCATACGCCCCCGAACCGGCCAAAATAGGAATTGCCAAAAGTCCGGTACCGATAATCCCCAGGGCAAAAAGCAAATAAGCATGTTCGCCGGCCAAGGGTCGAAGCGCCTCGGCGGCTTGATGAGCCGATTCGATATCAGTAATCCCGTTTTCATAAAAAACCTGAGCGGTAGTCAAAATTATAAAAAAGAATACCGCATTAGCCAAAAACATTCCGGTTCCTACATCCGTCCGCATTTTGACAATCCGATTATGTCTCTTGATTCTAACCCGCTCAT
>JAZHDF010000032.1:0-6010 GCA_036584565.1 Candidatus Moraniibacteriota bacterium | reverse complement strand
CCACGGTCAGCAGCGTGGTCGGGCCGACCTCACAGTAGACGCAATCCAGTGAACAAATCTCAGCCTCACTTTTTCCCAAAGTCAATTCATATAAAGCCTGTGCATATTGTTTAGCAGAAATCTTCATATTTTTATTTTTTTACAATACTTTCGATTATTTTTCTATCATTCTCACTGCTCATTTTTTCGCCTACTATTTTTTCCGTCGCCAACACTACTAATCCGGCTATCTCGTTTTTCACTTCCGACATTACTTTGTTTTTCTCCTCTTCGATTCCGCTTTGCGCTTTCTTAATCATAGCATCGGCTTGCTTATTGGCTTCTAAAATAATCGCCTCTTTATTTTTGACAGCTTGCTCCTCCGCTTTTTTAATTATTTCCTGAGCTTCTTTTCTGGCCTTGGCTAAAACCTCTTTTTCTTTTTCCGAAATTTCAGTTAATTTCTTTTGTGATTCCTCGGCATCCCTAAGACCTTTCTCAATTTTTTTACCTCTGTCTTCTAAAATTTTTATTACCGGACCATAAGCGAATTTCTTCAAGACATAAAACAAGATAAAGAAATTTACCACCTGAGCTATCACTATTTTTCCATTTATCCCTAAATTTTGCAGTAATTCCATATTTTTTATAATGAATTAAGATTTAAGATTTAAGATTTAAGAAAAGCTTCATAAATCATAAATCGTAAATCGTAAATCTTTTTAACAATAATCAAAGGTCAATGAACAGAACTAGCTGTTCACTGTGCTTTAATCACTGCTTACACAAATTTAATAATCAAAGCGACTACCAAGGCATAGATTGCAATAGCTTCGGTAAAAGCGATGGCCAAAATCATATTGGTTTGAATTTTTGGTGTAGCTTCCGGATTTCTCCCGATAGCCTCAAGAGCTTTAGAGGCTAAAATACCGATACCCAAACCAGGCCCCACCGCTCCCAATCCCATAGCGATTGCGGCTGCAATTGATTTCATTCCTTCAACATTGTTGATAGCGCCTTCAACAACGGCTTTTGTTTCTTCCACTGCCATAAAATTAGTCTTTAGTTATTAACTGCTAGTTGCTGATTTAAAAAATTCTAGCAATTACTAACTCTTATTATTTTATTATAAATTATTGAATCAATATATTATTAAACATTTAAAGAATTTAATAATATAGCCATACAACAATATTCTTTTAATTAAGATTAGCTATGAGCCTCGGTTGCCATTTTGAAGAAAACCAGAGTTAACATCGCAAATACTAGCGCTTGCACAAATCCAACAAATATTTCCAAAAATAAAAATGGTAAAGGAGCAAAATACGGCACCAGCATCAACATTACCGTCAGTAGAACCTCCCCCGCAAATACATTCCCAAACAAACGGAAAGAAAATGAGACTACTTTGGCGAATTCGGAAATTATCTCCAAGAGTCCTACGAATGTTCCTATGAAATATGGTTTTTTAAAAGGACTTACAAAAAACTTACCCGCATAATGTCTACCGCCAATCATCGCTACTCCCATTATTTGGGCGGTTATTACAGAAATCAAAGCAATTGCCAATGTCATATTTAAATCGGCGCTTCCGCTTCTAATAAACGGAATAAGAATATTTTCTCCACCATGTGTTTCATAAATCCCCAGCGTTCCCCCTGGGATAAGAGACGGGATAAGTCCAACCCAATTAGAAACTATCACCAAAATAAATATAGTCGCCACAAAGGGGAAAAACTTTTTGCTTTTTTCCCTATCTCCCGTCACATTATCCGCCAAATTTAAAAGGGCTTCCAAAATAAATTCGACAACATTTTGAAAGCCTTTGGGAATTTTTGAAATTTTTTTTTGAAGCAACAAGGAAGCTGCGATAATAATAAAACTTACCAACAAAGTTGTTAAAACAGAATTTGTAATAGGAAAACCGAGAAAGGTTGTTATTAATTCTGGTGTAAGTGAAATTTCCATAAATTAATTTTATTTATTATCTGTAATTTTCTTTATCTTTTTATAGATCAGATACCCGGAGATAAAAATTGAAATAGTCATTCCCAAGAGCAATAGCCAAGGGGTGGAATTGATTTTCCTGTCCAAAAAAGCACCCCCTAAGGCAAAAAAAACCAATGGCAAAGAAATTAAATACCCCAACTCAAAAACCAAAGAAAAAACAGACATTTTTTTATCCGTTTTATTATTTTTTTCTTCCAATTTATTTCTTTTTAAATCTTCTTAAACACAGTCTATTGTAGCGTCAAATAATAAAAAAGTCAAATAGGAAAATAAATCAGTTTTAAAAACTCTCCCATTTCTGAGAGAGTTTTTTGATTCGCTTTAATTTATAATTCTTAATTATTCATTTTTAATTAATTTAGAACATCCCCGGCATACCTGGGCCCATTGGCGGCATTCCTTGAACATGCGCGCCTTTTTCTTCCGGCAAATCGGTCACTACCGCCTCGGTGGTTAGAAGCATCGCTGCTACCGAAACCGCATTTTCCAAAGCGGTTCGAGTTACCTTAAGCGGATCGATAATTCCGGATTTGATCATATCCTCTTCATATTTATCATCTTTGGCGTTATAGCCGAAGTTAACATTTTTGGATTTAACCACTTCATCCAATACCACGGCCGCTTCTCTTTTGCCGGCATTGATAACAATTTGTTTAAGCGGTTCATTAAGGGCTTTTAAAAGGGTGCTGTATCCGGCCTGGTACTCATGGTCTCCGCCCACTTTTTTATTGGCCAAAGTTGATACCGCCTTTACTAGAGCGGTTCCTCCTCCGGCTACAATTCCCTCGGCTACGGCGGCCCGAGTAGCTGCCAAAGCATCATCCATTTTATGTTTTAAATAGGTTTGTTCGGTTTCGGTTACTGCGCCAACTTTAATCACCGCCACTCCGCCAGCTAGTTTGGCCATTCTTTTTCCCAGTTTGGTTTTATCAAAGGAGCTTTCCGATTTTTCGATTTGCTTTTTGATCAGAGCCACCCTTTCATCGATATTTTTCTTCTTGCCTTTTCCACCGATAATCGTCGTATCGTCTTTGGTGGAAATTATCTTTTGCGCCTCTCCTAAGTGCTCCAATTCGATCTTTTCCAAAGTCATCCCTCTCTCCTCACTGATAACCTGCGCCCCGGTCAAAATAGCGATGTCCTCCAGCATATCTTTTTTAGACTCTCCGAATTCCGGCGCTTTGATCGCCAAAACATTCAAAACTCCTCTCAATTTATTGACCACCAAAGTAGCTAACGCATCCCCGCTCAAATCTTCGGCAATAATTACCAAGTCTTTAGTGCCGGATTTGGTCAATTTTTCCAAAATCGGTAAAATTTGATTGATCGAAGAAATTTTTTGATCGGTCACCAAAACCGGCGCATCCTTGATTTCCGCAGTTTGATTCTCCACGTTGGTAATCATATAAGGAGAAATAAAACCCTTGGAAAAATTCATCCCTTCCACAATTTCCGTCGACATCCCAAAGGTCTGCGATTCCTCCACGGTAATCACTCCGTCTTTACCGACTTTTTCCATTACATCGGCAATCATTTCTCCCATCTCTTCGTTTTCAGCGGAGATCGTAGCCACTTGAGCAATTTCCGCTCGAGCGGAAATCTTCTTGGAATTTTTCTTTAAAATATTTATCACTTCATTCTTAGCCTCTTCCATTCCTTTTCTGATTCCGACCGGATTGATGCCGGTTTCCACATATTTAAGACCTTCGTTTACCAAGGCTTGGGTGATTACGGTCGAAGTGGTGGTTCCGTCTCCGGCCGCGTCATTAGTTTTATCAGCCACTTCTTTAATCAAAGAAGCGCCCACATTTTCAAATTTATCCTCCAATTCGATTTCTTTGGCAATACTTACCCCGTCATTGGTGATAGTCGGATAACCGAAACCTTTATCCAAGATAACATTGCGCCCCTTGGGTCCGAGCGTTCCCTTGACCGCATCGGCTACCTGATCGATTCCCGCCTTAATTTTTTTACGCGCATCCGCGTCGTATTTTATTTGTTTGCTCATAATTATTCATGGAGCATATAACATGGAACATGAAACATTTTAACTATTTCAATATCGCATATTATATATTCTTTTTATTTATATATTATATATTCTATTTCAATTTATCGTATTAATTTATGCCAAATTCATCACGCGACATAAGTTCATAAAATTACATGTCCTATGCTTTATTTTTTATGCCTAATGTTTTATGCTATGTGATCTATGATTTTAGCACTCTCCCTCCTCAACTGCTAATCTATAATATTAAATTTTAAAAAGTTAGTCAAGAAATAAACTAGTCACTAGTCATCAGCAAACAATCATTTAAGCTATTGCTATATTTAATTTAAGTTTATCTAAAAGATTTTTTTTAAATTTTCCAACTCCTTTTCTAATGGAATATATTTTTTATTGCATCGGATATTTTCTTTTACGCACCAAGTGGGAAGATTGGGATTAATATCATCTTTATAACGTGGAAAAATATGCCAATGAAGATGATTATATAAATTTCCCAATAACTCATAGTTAAGTTTATCGGGCTTGAAAGCTAAGTAAACCGCCTCAGCAACCACACTCATCTCTTCTAAAAATTTTAAGCGAAAATCTGCTTCCAATTCATGTAGTTCTTTCCTGTGCTCTTTGCAAATAAATATAGTATAACCGCGATAAAACTGATAATCGCCCAAGACAACGTAACCAGTTTCTAATTCAGCTACGAAATAACGATTTTCATCATTCAATATTTTCTTGATTCTCTTACAAACCACACAATTCTTTTTCATATTATAAATTTAAATATTAAATAATTTAAAATTTATTTATAATTTTTCATTTTTAATTTTTAATTGCTTCTATCCTCCAATCCTGAACTCCATCACATCCCCGTCTTCCACTATATAATCCTTGCCCACCTGCTTTACTTTTCCCGCCTCCTTAGCCTTGCTCATCGAGCCATATTTAAGCAGTTCATCCCAACGAATCACATCGGCGCAAATAAATTTGTTTTTAAAATCGTTATGAATGGCCACTCCGGCTTCCGGTGCGGTTGAGCCTTTTTTGATTGTCCACGCCCGACTTTCTTTTTCTCCGGTAGTTAAAAAAGTAATTAATCCCAAAAGTTCATAGGATTTTTTAATCAGCTCATTCAAATTGGTTTTTAGATCCAATTCCTTCATCTCCTCATCTGTCATCTGCTCCAATTCTTCTTCTATTTTTATATCTATCTTTACATGCTTTTTCTCCTCTAATTTCGAATCCAAAACTTTGTCAAAATCGGAAACATTATAAACATATAAAAACGGTTTCATAGTAAGCAAAGACAATTCCTTAACTGCAATTTTTATTACTTCATCATTTATATCCAAATCAGCCTCATTGGCCAACTCGCCCGATTCCAAGGTCTTTTTTATTTTTTCACAAACATCCAATTTTACAATTGACTCCTTATCCCCCCGCTTTGCATCCCGAGACAGTTTCTCTATTCGTTTATTGACCGTATCAAAATCCGCCAGAGCCAACTCCGTCTCGATAACACCGATATCCTCCAGCGGATTAATTTCATTGTGCACGTGAGTAATAGTATCGTTTTTAAAAACTCGCACCACTTGCAAAATCGCATCCACTTCGCGAATATTGGCTAGGAATTTATTACCCAAACCCTCTCCCTCCGAGGCTCCCTTGACCAATCCGGCAATATCGACAAACTCCACCACCGCTGGAACAATTTTTTGCGTTTTGGACATCTCCGCTAACTTTTGCAGTCTCTCATCCGGCACCTCGACAATTCCCACATTAGGTTCAATGGTGCAAAAAGGATAATTATTGATATCCACTGCCTTTTTAGTCAAGGCCTTAAATAAAGTTGATTTTCCTACATTAGGTAGTCCTACAATTCCGATTTTCATTTTAGTTAATTAGTTTATTAGTAATTAAGTTAACACCACAATTATCGCACGAATTTACCAAAATTAAGGTAAGGTGTCAATACATTTTGGGATTTTTCAACTTCAAAAAAATCACACCAAG
>JAZHDF010000031.1:0-6074 GCA_036584565.1 Candidatus Moraniibacteriota bacterium | reverse complement strand
GCGATGCTGACCTTTGCTAAAAAGATAGGCTTTAATCCAAGCAATCTTTTGGAGGAGATGAAATTGTTGGATGAAATTCCTTTTGATTATAAATCCAAAATCCACTCTTCTCTTCATAAATTGAACGGTAAAAATTTTTTGATAGTGAGCGGTTCTCCGGAAGAAATTTTGGCTTTGAGTAAAAAGGAGTGGCAAAAGAAGGATAATCCCAAGGAAATAGACTTGAATAGAAAAGAAGAAATTCGAAAGACTTTGGAGGATTTATTTGCTCAGGGTCTGAGAGTGATAGGCGTAAGTTATAGAGAAACTAAAGATGAAAAGATAAATAAAAATGAAATAAGTAATTTGGTTTTAATGGGTTTTTTCGGAATTCAAGACGCTCTTCGAAAAGAAGTGCGGGAAGCGGTTGAGATGGTCAAAGATCAGGGGATAAAGGTGGTAATGATAACCGGCGATCACAAAATAACCGCCAAGTCGATTGCTCAGGAGGCCGGAATTTTTACTCAAGGAGATTCTCTTATGAGTGGAGATGAAATCGAGGCGATTTCCGAGGGAGATTTGATTAAAAAAATAAAAAATATTTCTGTTTTTTATCGGGTTAATCCCGATCATAAGCTGAGGATTATCAGCGCTTATCAAAAAAATAAAATGGCTATTGCGATGACCGGAGACGGAGTGAATGATGCCTTGTCTCTTTCGGCGGCCGATATCGGGATCGGAATGGGTAAAATAGGTACGGAGGTGGCCAAAGAATCCTCCGATTTAATTTTACTGGATGATAATTTTGGCAATATAACCTATGGAGTGGAAGAAGGAAAAAATATTTTTATTTCGATGAAAAAAGTGGTTCTATATTTGGTTTCTACCAGTGTGGGGGAGGTTTTTGCAATTTTGGGCGCATTAATTCTCGGTTGGCCTTTGCCGATTTTGGCGGCTCAGATTCTTTGGCTTAATTTAGTAACGGACGGATTTTTGGACGTGGCCTTGGCATTGGGGCATAACCCGACAGAAAGAGAAAAGAACAATGTTTCCAAAAAGAGACCGGCGCTAATTGATAAAGAGGATTTGTTGAGAATTTTTTTGATGGCTTTGGCTATGGCTATCGGAACGCTTTTTTTGTTCAGTCAAAATTATCATACCGATATCAATAAAGCTTGGACAATTTCCCTTTCGGTCTTGGCTGTTTCTCAATGGTTTAATGCTTGGAATTGCGTGGATAAGAGGAGGTCGATTTTTACAATCAATCCTTTTAAAAAAAGACTTTTATTGGGAGCCACCGCAATTGTTTTCGCTTTGCAGATGCTGGCGATTTATAATCCTTTCTTTCAAAAAATGCTAAAAACGGTACCCCTGGAAAAAGGGGATTGGGTAATGGTGGTGATTGCGGCTTTTTTGGTGGTTGTTTTTGAAGAAATTAGAAAGTTTTTTTATCGAAGGAAAAAATAGCATTTTTTAGTTCTGATTTTTATTGCTTGAAAAAAGGTCCTAAATGTAGTATTGTTAAATCATTGATAATAAAAATATGAGAATAGGAATTGATGCCAGGACAATTTTAAATCCCAAAGAAGGCGAAGCGATTGGCGCCGGGCATTATACTTATCAATTATTGAAAAATATTTTGGAAATCGACAGGGAAAACGAGTATGTGATATTTTTTGATTTTCGGGCGAGAGAGAAAGATGTAAAAAAATTTACTCTTCCTAACGTTAAAATAATTTTTTATCCTTTTTCCGATTATTACAAATATCTTCCCGGGGCTTATAATGAAGTTTTGACAGCTTCTACGCTAGCCAAAGAAAAGTTGGACCTGTTGCATTCCACTTCTCCGAGCAGTCGAATCCCTACCACTTACAAAGGCAAAACAATCGTTACTTTTCACAATTTGAGTATTTACAAAATTCCCGAATGCCATCCGCGCGCCAGATTTCTAAGAAATAAAGTTTCTTATCAAATGATGGTTAAAAAAGCGGATAAGATAATTGCCGTTTCGGAATCAATCAAAAAAGATCTGGAGGAGATATTCGGAGAGGGGGATAAAACCGAAGTTGTTTACGGAGGTTTTGATCGGAGATTTTTGGATGATTTTGAGACGGGAAGCGAAAGAGTCCTGGGAAAATTGGGAATTGAAAATAAATATATTTTATTTTTGGGCACTTTGGAGCCGAGTAAAAATGTCACCAGAATACTAGAGGCGTTCGCTCGTTTCAAGAAAAAAATGATTGTCCGAAATAAAAAAGAAAATAAAAATTATAAGTTTGACTATCAGCTATTACTGGTAGGAAAAAGAGGCTGGTTGGCCGGTGAGTATCCGCAGATTGCCCAAGATTTGGGAATTGAAAAGGAGATTGTTTTTGCTGGGTATATTATCGGGGATGAAATTTTGCCTATTATGAAAAAGGCGGAATTTCTTCTTTTGCCTTCTTTGTATGAAGGTTTCGGCACTACCGTTTTGGAAGCTTTCGGGGCCGGCTTGCCTGCTATGATTTCCGATATTCCTTCTTTGCGAGAAATAGCCGGAGAGGCGGCTTACTTTGTTAATCCGATCGATATTGAAGAAATGTCCGAAGCGATGGTTAATTTTTCTCAAGATTCCGGTTTGCGCTCAGAATTGCGAGAGCGAGGCCTAAAAAGAGCCGAGGATTTCAGTTGGGAAAAAACCGCTCGCGAAACTTTGGAAATTTATAAAAAAATAATTTAATACAATTAATAATTAATTTAACAATTTAAATCAAAAAAATTTAAATTAAAATATATGTTAAATAGAATATTTGTTTTAGTGGTTTTGGTGGTAGTCTCAGTGGTCGGTTTGTTTTTTTATCGGATTAGACAGTCTGAAGTTTCTTCCAATAATTCCGAATCGAATCTGCAGGTGGCGGAAAAAGTTGAGGAAAAGAATGCTCAAGGGGCGAAAAGTCAAGGAGATAAAGATGTCTCCGGTGAAAATTCATCGATGCCGGACGATTCTGTAAAGAAAGAGGCTTTTGCCGATTTGGAAGGGGGAAAACCTATTTATTATTACGGTTCAACTTGCCCTCATTGCAAGACAGTATTGGATTATTTGGATAAAAATGATATTTATACCAAGATGGAGTTTATTAAAAAAGAAGTTGGGTCTAGCAGGGAAAATAGTAAGGAATTAACCGAGGCCGCTCTTAAATGCGGGTTGAATCCGGCCGAAATCGGAGTTCCTTTTGTTTTCGATAGCGGTAAGTGTTATATGGGCGGACCCGATGTGCAAGATTTTTTTGCTCTAAAGTCTGGTTTAAAAAAATAAGTCTTTTTAATTTTTGTTCAAATTTATGACAAATTTAATGGAAAAGGAAAATGGTGCCAAGCCGGAAGGCGAAAATATTGAAGGAGAGCAGGGGGTTAAATTGGAGAAGGAGAAGATTATTTTTGAATTGGAAAAAATAGACGAGGTTAGGAAGATTTTGGAAAAAAGATATCCGCCTTACGGGGTTTTGAAATCTTTTATCGAGCATTTGGCCAGTACGGAAAAAGTTTTTGTTATGGCGGGGATAAAAAAATTCGGCGGAAATGAGATTATGGATGTGTTTATCGATTCCGAGATTGAGGTAATGTCTGATGAATCCGGAATTGAAAAAGATGTTTTTGTTAAAATAAAAGAAGAATTTATAGAAACCAACAGGGATGTGAGCGAAATAAAAGATGTGGCTGAAAAATTAAAAGCCAGCCATGTCGAGGATAATCCTCGAGCGGTGGAATTTATTGATAGGCTGGAGAGTTGTATGCTTGAGCTCTTGGAAATATCCAACAAACAAGAGCAGTCGGATTTTGATTTGGCGAAGGAAAAGGAAAAAGCTATCGATGAGATTATTAAAAAATTCGGAGAGGGAGATGCTTTGGAAGAGGACTTTTTGAAAAATATTTCCAAAGAATTTAAAAAAGAGTTGGAAGCCGGGGATTAAATTTATGAGCAGGGTTATCGTCGATATTGAAACAATCGGAATAGAATTTGACAGCCTGGATCAAAAATCCAGAGATTACTTATTGAAATATGCCGAGGACGAGAAGGAGAAGCAAAAAATAAAGGAAAATCTCGGACTTAATCCTCTGACCGGAGAGATTGTAACGATCGGGATGTATAACCCCGATACCCAAAGAGGCCTGTTGTATTATCGAGGGAAAAAAGATGATGTTGATTTTATTGAAGAAAATATGAATTTTAAGGTTAAAAGTGAGAGAGATGCTGGAATGTTTTTGGCGGGATATAAAAAAATATAAACAATTGGTGACATTTAACGGACGTACCTTTGACGCTCCCTTTTTGCACCTAAGAAGTGCAATTTTGAAAATCAAACCCAGTCGCAACCTGGTTCCATATCGATATGATTACAAAATTCATTGCGATCTTTTAGAACAATTGAGTTATTACGGCGCCAGTCGAAGATTTAATCTTGATTTTTATACTAAGCAGTTCGGTATTCGCAGCCCCAAGGAGGAAGGGGTGGATGGTAGTATGGTTTCGGAGATGTTTAGGCAGGGAAAATGTCAGGAGATTGCTCGATATTGCGCCAGAGATATCAAAGCTACGGCCGAGTTGTTTCGTTATTGGGAGGAATATTTGAGATTTTAATTTTTTAAATAATAAAAAGTAATTAAAGCCGACGGATTATTTTTAAAAATAATCTTTCGGCCCAAAAAAATGGAAGAACAAAATTTAAACAATGTTGGGGGCGTAAGTCAATCTCCAATAATCGGTAATGTGAGCGAGACAAGCGCTCAGCCGATTGAAAATCCTTCTATTCCCGTGCCTACTCAAGTAAGGTATGCCGGTTTTTGGATCAGATTTGCAGCTTCCTTTGTTGATGGTATTGTTATTTTTTTTATATCAATCCCTTTTGTTATTTTAGCCTTTCTTTCAATGGGCGGTGAGATAAAAAATTCTTTTTCTGTCAATATTTTGAGTTTTTTGATTAGTTGGGGATACCATATTCTTATGACTGATAAATATCAAGCCACTTTGGGCAAGAAATTTGTCGGCATAAAAGTTGTCAAAGAAGATTTAAGCAGGGCAAGTCTTGGAAATTTAGTCCTCCGGGAAACAGCTGGAAAATTTCTTTCCCAATTAATTCTTCTTATCGGTTATATCATGGCCGCTTTCACTTCAAGAAAAAGAGCCTTGCATGATATTATCGGTGGAACAGTGGTTATTTTTGATGATAAGAATGTTAAAAGCAGGAAGTTAATAATCGGAGTTATTACTGCAATTGTCGGATTTTTTGTTATCATGCTTCTTTTTGTTGCTTCAATAACTCTAATTAGCTTACAAAGTGCCAGAGAAAAAGCTCAGGAAAAAGTGGAGGAGAGTCGACAGCAGTCTCAAACCCAGGAAATAGATATAGAGGAAAATTGATTTATTTTTTTTAAAATGTTTTATTTGATTTTGCATCGGGTGCGGAGCGCTTACAATGTCGGTTCGATTTTTCGGAGCGCCGACGGAATCGGGGTGGATAAAATTTTTATCACCGGTTTTACGCAAGCGCCTTCAAAAAAAGAATATCTCTTGCAATCCAAGGCGGAAAAAATGCTTTCCAAAACCGCCTTGGGGGCGGATAAGTATGTGGCCTGGAAAAAGGCTTCTAACATCGGTCAACTTTTGGATAATTTGAAAAAAGAGGGTTTTGAAATTGTCGCTTTGGAACAAAATAAAAAGAGTATCGATTATCGGGATTATCGGCCGGGTAAAAAAACAGTCTTGATTTTGGGCAATGAACCGCGAGGCATCGACGGGAGAATTTTGAAAAAGTGTGATAAGATAATAGAGATTCCCATGCATGGGCAGAAAAAATCTCTCAACGTGGCAGTGGCGCTGGGAATTGCAGGTTATAGTTTAACTTCAAATAAAAAATAAAAAAATTTATGAAAAAAATAAAATTAGCCGTTTTTGATATAGACGGAACAATTTTTAGAAAGAATTTGCATTTTGAGTTGATTGATGAATTGGTCTGGCTAAAGGTTTTTCCTCAAAATATTCGGCGGGAATTAAATAAAGCTTATACCGATTGGTTGGAGCATATCGGCACTTACGAAGATTATAGAGAGACCCTGGT
>JAZHDF010000030.1:0-6089 GCA_036584565.1 Candidatus Moraniibacteriota bacterium | reverse complement strand
AGGTGTCTTTTGTTTACAAGGGAATTGCACTTCAGATTAGAATTTGAGTAATTTTCTTTGACATATTTATCAAAATCTGCTATGATGATCTGGAGGTTAGAGGTAGGCACAGATTCGCTTGGAAGCGGATCTTTTTTTATCAATAACTCTCAAGTAACTAATAATTAAGAATTTACAATTAATAATCGCTAAAAATATGGCAAAAAAACAAGAAGAAAAGAAGAGCGGTATAAACTCCAACGAGTTTAATAGCGCTATCACTCAGATTTGCGAAGAAAAAGGGATAAATAAAGAACGAGTGATGCAAACCGTGGAGGCGGCTTTGGCAGCGGCTTACAAAAAGGATTACGGCAAAAAAAGTCAAAATATCAGAGCGGAAATCGACGGAGTAAGCGGAGGGATAAAGTTTTTCTTAGTCAAAGAAGTGGTGGATGAAACCTCTCGGGAATTTGTGGTTTTTGATGAAGAGGGCGAAAGAGAAGAGAGAGTGGAAGAAGTGGAAGAGGGAGAAGAGAAATTGCCCAGATTTAATCCGGAGAGAGATATCAAATTGGAAGATGCAATTTCGATCAAAAAAGATGCCAAAGTGGGAGATGTGATTGAAACGGAACTGGAAACTCAAGAAAATTACGGTCGAGTAGCGGCCCAAACCGCTAAACAAGTGATTATCCAAAGAATCAGAGAGGCGGAAAAAGATGCGATGTATGAAGAATACAAAGAAAAGGAAGGAGAAATCTTGAATGGAACAGTCCAAAGAATCGAAGGTCAAAATGTTTTTATCGATTTAGGGAAAGCTACCGGAATTCTTTTTCCCTCCGAGCAAGTTAAAGGAGAGGAATATAAAATCGGTCAACGGTTAAAAGTTTATTTGGGAAAAATCGAATCCGATACTCGCGGACCGGGAATAATTTTGAGTCGAACTCACTCGGAAATGGTCAGAAGACTTTTTGAATTGGAGGTTCCGGAGATCTTTTCGGGTACGGTGGAAATCAAGGCGATTGCCAGAGAGGCCGGCAGTCGAACCAAGATTGCCGTTATCGCCAAGGAGGAAGGCATTGATCCGATCGGATCATGTGTGGGACAAAAGGGAACCAGAGTCCAAGCGATTATTGACGAATTGGGTGGGGAGAAAATCGATATAATCGAGTGGAATGAAAATATTGAAAAATTTATCAGCGCTTCCCTGAGTCCGGCTAAGGTTTTAGCAGTCAAAATTGTTAATGAGGAGGAAAAAGAAGCGATGGTTGTAGTGCCGGAAGACCAACTATCTCTAGCTATCGGACAAAGAGGACAAAATGTCAGATTGGCGGCCAAATTAACCAATTGGAAAATCGATGTGACCGGAGACAAGGCTGAAAAGAAAGAAGCGGTTGAAAAAACCGAGAAGCTTTCTTCCGACGAAGGTGAGAGTGGCGACGTTCAATCGGAAGAAAAACCGGAAGAAAAAGAGAGTGAAAAATAAGCTTCAAGCTAATATAATTTTTTAAATTTAAAATAAATATATGAATCTTTTACATGATTTAAAGCCCGGAGAAAAAGTGCCTAAGGTAATTAATGTTATTATTGAAATCCCGAAAGGCTCGAAAAATAAATATGAAATAGATAAGGAAACCGGTTTGATCAAATTGGATAGAGCCATGAAAACCGCTCAGGATTACCCTTTCGATTACGGTTTTGTGCCGAGAACTTATTGGGATGACGGAGATGCTTTGGATGTGGTGGTTTTGACCACTTATCCGCTAAGTCCCGGAATTTTGGTAGAAGCGCGTCCGGTGGGAATTATGAAAATGATTGACGGAGGTGATAGTGATGACAAAATTATCAGTGTTCCCAAAGATGATCCGCGTTGGGACAACGTCAAAGACATAAAAGATGTAAATCAACACACCCTGAAAGAAATTCGACATTTTTTTGAGACTTATAAAGTGATTGAAAACAAAAAAGTTGAAATCAATGGTTTTGGGGGGAAAGATAAAGCCGAGCAGGCGGTTGAAAAAGCTATCAAGCTTTATAATAATAAGTTCAATAAATAAAAGTCTTTATGGAAATTAAAAAATTACCGAAATCAAAAGTTGAGTTTAAAATTAGTATCGCTTGGGAAAATTGGAAGAATTCTTTGGATGAGGCGGTTGGTCAAATATCCAAAGAAATCAAAGTGCAGGGTTTTCGCCCGGGTAAAGCCCCACGAAGCATTGTTGAGCAGAAAGTTGGCAAAGATTCTCTTCTTAATACGGCGGCGGAGAATGCAATCAGAAAAAATTATGCCAAAGAGGTGGAGAAATTAAAATTGGAAGTTATCGGCTCCCCGCAAATAAGTATCTCAAAATTGGCGGAAGGCAATGATTTGGAATTTATCGTAACGGCTTCGGTGATGCCGGAGATAATCTTGAAGGATTGGCAAGATGGAGTTAAAAAAGTAAACGCCAAATTTAAAGCTGAAAAAAAAGAGGTGTCTGAGGAGGATATTTCCAAAGAGGTGGAAAAACTGGCTAAAAGCAGAGCTAAATTGGTGACAGTCAAGCGAGCAGCCAAAAAAGATGATGCGGTTGTGCTTGATTTTGAAGTAAAGAGAGACGGAGTGGTTATAGAGGGCGGGAGCGCCAAGGATCATAATTTGATTTTAGGAAGCAATGTCTTTATTCCCGGCTTCGAAGAGCAGATTATCGATATGAAAGAGGGAGAAGAAAAAAAATTTGAGCTGGCGTTTCCCGAAAATTATCATGAGAAGAGCTTAGCCGGTAAGAAAGCTCAATTTGAGGTCAAATTGAAACTAGTGCAGGAAAGAGAAATTCCTTTGGCAGATGATGATTTTGCCAAAAGTCTGGGGGAATTTAAGACTTTGGCCGATCTGAAAAAAAATATCAAAGAGGGGTTGGAAAAAGAAAAGGAATTTCACAAAAAAGAGGAGCAGCGAGGGGAAATCGTTGAGTCCTTGGTGGGAAAAATATCGCTAGGAGGAGATTTGCCGGAGATTTTGATTGAAGAAGAAATCAATAAAATGTTGGGTGAATTGGAATCCCAAATTCAACAAATGGGTATGAATATGGAAGATTATTTGAAGCAAATGGGAAAAAGTATTGATGATTTGAAAAAAGATTGGCAACCCCAGGCTCTAAAAAGAATCAAAGCGGCGCTTTCACTGGAAGCAATAGGCAAAGAAAAAGAAATTGAAATTCCCGCCGAATCAATCGAGGAGGCGATGAATAAGACCCTTCAGTATTACAAAAGTATTAAGGATATTGAAAAAAAGATAGATATGAAAAGACTGTATGACTATACCCGAAGCATGCTTAGAAACGAGGAAATTTTTAAGTTATTGGAAAAAATGTAAAAAATATTTTCGATTTTTATTTTGAAATTTTTCAAATATTTGAAAAAAACTTAATAAATCGACGAATAAATTATGAATCAAAAAAATCTAAGTCAATATTTAGTTCCGACCGTTATCGAGAAAACCAATTACGGAGAAAGGGCTTACGATATTTACTCCAGACTTTTAAAAGACCGGATAATATTTATCGGTTCTCCGATAGAGGACGGGATGGCCAATGCCGTAATCGCTCAATTGCTTTTTTTGGAATCGCAAAACTCCAGAGAGGATATAAAAATATATATCAATTCTCCCGGCGGGGTGGTGACTTCCGCCTTGGCGATTTATGATACGATGCAATATGTCAAACCCGATATTCAGACTATCTGTGTCGGTTTGGCCGCTTCAGCCGCCTCCTTACTCTTAACCGCGGGAACTAAAGGGAAAAGAATGATCCTACCCAACGGAGAGGTAATGATTCACCAGGTAATGGGAGGGGCTCGCGGTCAGGCGACGGATATCGATATTCATGCTCGCCAAATATTGAAGACCAAAAAGAAGCTCAATGAAATCATGGCCAAGCATACCGGACAAAAAATTTCCAAAATAGAAGAAGACACGGAGAGAGATTATTTTATGAGCGCTCAAGAAGCGAAAAAGTATGGAATAGTGGACAAGATTATCCAATAAATTTTTTGGTTAAATTTTAAAAAGGTGGTATAATTTACATATCGCTTTTTTATTTTAAAAAATAACTGACTTTTTGAAAAAAATAAAACAAAAATATGCCCAAGTATCTTTATGTGGCTAAAAATTATGAAGGAGAGGTGAAAACCGGAGAAATGAGCGCTAAGGATGAGCACAGCTTAGCTCATCAGCTCAAGGCCGAAGGTTTCTTGGTGACCTCGGTCAAAGAAATAGAAGAGGACGGAGGAGGCGTCTCGGTTTCTTTTATGGATAGGTTCACTAAAATTGCTCTGAAGGACAAGATGATGTTTTCCAGAAATTTGAGCGTGATGATCGCTTCGGGATTGACTATTTCAAAAGCGATTAAAAACTTGGCCGAGCAGACCAAAAATAGAAGATTTAATCAAATTCTTGTTTCCATCCACGAAGATATAAAGGGGGGAGTTAATCTTTCGGATGCGATGGCCAAATACCCCGGAGTTTTTAACGAACTTTTTGTTAACATGGTTAAAATCGGTGAAACCGGAGGAAATTTAGACGAAACTCTGGAGATAATTGCCGTTCAGTTGGAGAAAGAGCATGCTTTGTTGAGTAAGGTTAAGGGAGCAATGATGTATCCGGCTGTAATCCTGATCGCTATGTTTGGGGTGGGAGTTTTGATGTTAACTTATGTTTTGCCTCAAATGACAGCTGTTTTTAAAGATATGGATGTGGAGCTCCCTATGGCTACGCAATTTATTATTAACGCCAGTGATCTTTTTAAGGAGCATAGTATTTTAGTGATGATTTTTATAATCGTCCTGGTTATTTGTTTGAAAGTTTTTTTAAAAACCAAAGCTGGGAAAAAAACCGTTAGTTTTATCTCACTCAAACTGCCGGGAGTAAATAATATTATAATCAAAACCAATTGCGCCAGATTTTCGAGAATTTACAGTTCTCTTTTGAGAAGCGGAGTGACATCTTTGGATGCCTTGAGGATTGTAAGTAATACTTTATCTAATCATTATTATAAAAAAGCGCTTCGAGAGAGTATCAAAGAAATCCAAAAAGGTGTCGATTTGAGTAAGATAATCGGTAAAAATGAAGATATTTTTCCTGTTTTGGTTAAGCAGATGTTGGAAGTGGGAGAGCAAACCGGAGAAACTGACGCTATTTTGCTAAAAATGGCCGAGTTTTACGAAGAAGAGGTAAATCAGCTTACAAAAAATATTTCTTCCATAGTGGAACCGGTGATTATGTTGATGATGGGTATAGCGGTCGGATTTTTTGCTATCGCAATGTTGCAACCGATGTACGGTTTGATGGATAATATAAAATAAAGAAGGTCGAAGTTTGACAATTGTCAAAAACTGTAATAGTATTTGATAAGTGTTTTGTTTTAAAAATATCGCGGGGTAGAGCAGTTTGGCAGCTCGTCTGGCTCATAACCAGGAGGTCGCCGGTTCAAATCCGGCCCCCGCAACAAGTTTCATAAAACATGAAAGAAGCATATAACAACTGATTTATTTGTTTTATGTTATATGTTTCATGCTCTATGAGTGATATGCCAGGGTAGCTCAGTTGGTTAGAGCGCAGGACTCATAAGCCTGAGGTCGAGAGTTCGACTCTCTCCCCTGGTACGAAAACATGTAACATAAAACATATAACAAAATATTTAATTTGCTCTATGTTTCATGTTGTATGACACATGAATTGGGGGCGTAGCTCAGCTGGTTAGAGCGTCTGCCTGTCACGCAGAAGGTCGCCGGTTCGAACCCGGTCGCTCCCGCCAATAAAAACTGCATTTTATATAATGTGGTTTTTTATTTTTAAAATGACAAATAAAAAACCCGGATTTTGTCTGTTTAAGTTTCAGACAAAATCCGGGGCGGAAGGGTCAAGCTTAGGCGACTTTTTTGAGTATTTTTAATCTAATCTTTTCTTTTTCAAGTTCTTTCGCCCACCTTTCTTGATCGGTTAGGAAATAAAGCTTTTTCACTCCCCGATTTATTTTTATTAAAACATGTCTGTTTTCTACGCAAATTGAATTTTTTCTTTTTACGTATCGAACAACCTCTACAAAGCTCAAACAATCAAATTGATTTAGCCAATA
>JAZHDF010000029.1:0-26185 GCA_036584565.1 Candidatus Moraniibacteriota bacterium | reverse complement strand
TATAGAGAGATTAAATGAATTGGCGAGTGTAAACTTGACGCTGCAATGTTACAAATATTGACAAAATTTTAGTAATATGTTAAAAATGAATGTTAGCAAATAAATATTTTTGCCAACATATAAAAGTAATTTAACAATAAGGGGGTCTCAAATGAGAACTTTAAGTTTTTCTTTGTGTATTTTTTCTCTTTTATTTTTGCAGGCTTGCGCCAGCAGGGTTTACCTCGAAGGTCAACCCAACCCAAATATCTCACACCATATCTTCTATGGTAAAAAATGCCAAATAAATTACAGTATTGGCAAATTTTTTGAAATTGACGATGAGGGGGAAAAATTAATATGGCCGGATTATATCCACCGCAAAAGCAACCCCGAGATAGATCCGCAAAAAACCCTATATTTAGCATTTGACGGATATATCGACAATTATCATTCCCAAAAAATAAGTTTTTTTCTCTCTTATCAAATAGAGGGTGAAGAAAAAGTTATCTCCGATGAAATTTGGCTTTTTGATACCAGTTTACCCACAAGGAAATTTTTGATCAAATGTCCGCTTATTCTGGGAACCAATGTCAAATGTTTCCTAATTTTAAGGAATGAAAAAATGTTTGACTTGGGCCTACCCGAAATAAGCTATCGGGTAAGTGGAAAATTTGACAAAAATACCAACAACGAACAGATCAGAAATCTGATCAAGGAGGTGAACGAAACAGACAAACAGTTAGTGCGGTGATTTTTTTCTTTTTTTAAAAGCTACTAAAAGTCAAAAAAAGGGAGTGTGTCATGAAAAAAATCCATTATGCAGTCGCAACATTCTTTTTGCTCGCAGGTTCGTCAGTATTAGCCTGCACCAACTCCTACGATTGTGGAGGCAGTCGAATTCAACCACCAAGCCAAACCCAGACGCAAGGTCAAGGACAAGCGCAATCCCTCAACAACAACATTGATATTGGGGTTGTTACTAACCCCAGTTCAAATGCGACTTCGACTTCCGATACCAGTTCAAACGCCAACAATGAAGGCGTGACTCAAAGCACCAACGTAACAACGACGGGTGGAGCAGGTGGCATGGGTGGAAATTCAACATCAAGCTCCAATGCCTTGGTCGGAAATGTCGGGGGTGGAGCTGGTGGTGTGGGTATCGGCGGTAGCTCCAGCTCCCACTCAAACGCTTCAGTTGGTAATGTTGAAGCCTCATTAACGTATGAAGAGGTCAAACAGTACCCCATCCCGGGAGAAATCAATCTGCCGGGATTATTACAAACTCCCAATAACGATAAACCGGGACCGTATTACTACGATCCCCAAGAAATGCTTTATGTAAAATACGTATTTACCTTGGAAGAGCTCGAGGTTATGGCCGAGGGCAAATCGCCTGAAATCATGGGTGATCTCATCAAGAAAAAAGAGTTGCCCGAAAACCAGTGGAGCCCGGAGATTGCCTTCTATATCGAAGCTCCCTCCTCAGTAGCAAAATCCTCAATTCAGCAAGTGGGGATGATGACTCTGGACAGTGATTCCAAAAAAATCGACACCCCGATTCTCTTCGGTGTTGCCGGTCGGGAAGCCGCCAAGCGTGGAGCTAACGCCGTAATTATTACCGGCGACGGCTACCAACGCGAGGATGCCGCTTTTTCTTTCGGGCCGGGAGCATCGATCACCAGCCCTTCGGGAAACACAATTTCCACAATCGCCCTTCCGTTTGTCTATGCCAAGAGATGGAAGGAAGACTATCCCTGGTTACATGCAACAGCAGTTATTGTGCCCACTAAGCCCCGCATGTAACGCCCTCTGATCCGTAGCGATTCTATCCTTAAAAAGGAAAGAGATCGCTACGGATTTTTTTATTTTTCAATCTCTTATTTAAAAAAATAATCTAAAAAAGTACTTACTCAAGTAAGTACTTTTATTTTTAGAAAGATTTTAATTTAATTTATTTTCCCATTTTTCTTCGGATAAAAGCCGGGATTTCCAATTCATCGTCGTCATTATCGTCAACTTGAATATTTCTGCCGGATGAGAAATTATTTCTTTTGGGTTGAACTTTTTCCTCAATAATCATTTTGCTCTCCATTTTCCTGGAAGGAAAAGCAATCCTCTCGGGCATAATTTCTTCCGACTCCTCCTCTTTTTCCACTATAATCGGATTATTTCGAATATTTTCATTACCTCTGATATTTATTTCACGATGTCTTTCCTCCTCTCGACTTTCTTCCCTTTCCAAAACACTATCTTTTCTCACCCTGGAAATAACATCCGCCGGCGAATCTCCGTATTCATCGGTATCAAATCCGGTAGCCACTACCGTAATATGAATATCGCCTTTTCTGACCTGTTCGTCCGTTACCGCTCCAAAAATAACTTTAGCGTTCGGATCAACATTTTCGGTAATTATATTAGCCGCTTCGTTAATTTCCAACATTGTCAAATCGCTTGAACCAGAAACATTAAACAAAACCCCTTTGGCTCCATCAATAGAAAGCTCCAAAAGAGGACTGCTGATAGCGGCCTTAGCCGCTTCAGCCGCTCGATTTTCTCCGCTGGAAATACCGATACCCATCAAGGCGCTTCCGCTATCGGCCATAATCGCCCGCACATCGGCAAAGTCAACATTAACAATCCCCGGTTTGGTAATCAAATCGGATATCCCCTGCACTCCTTGACGAAGAACATCATCAACAATTTTAAAAGAATTTATCAAAGTAACCTTTTTATCAATTATAGATAAAAGTCTGTCATTATGAATAGTAATAAAAGTATCCACTCTTTTTTTCAAATTTTCCAAAGCTTCAGCGGCAATGGCCTGTCTCTGAGCGCCTTCGAAAGCAAAAGGTTTGGTTACCACCGCCACTGTCAAAGCTCCCAACTCCTTGGCGGTCTCCGCCACCACCGGACCGGCGCCCGAACCGGTTCCGCCCCCCAAACCGCAAGTAACAAAAACCATATCGGTTCCCTTCAAGACTTCTTGAATTTCGTCTCTATTTTCTTCCGCCGCTTGTCGGCCGATTTCCGGATTCATGCCGGCCCCCAGCCCTTTGGTTAAATTTTTTCCAATATGAACTTTCTCCGCCGCACGAGAATGATGAAGAGCTTGCGAATCGGTATTAACCGCCACAAATTCAACGCCTTTTATATTCGAATCAATCATTCGACTGACTGCGCTATTTCCTGATCCCCCTACGCCCACCACTTTAATTTTAGCAAAAGTTTCTATATCGGGTTTGACCTCGGCCATATGTTTTTCTTTTAAAAACTTTATTGACAAACCGCATCTTGAAAAACATTATTCGGCTTGTCAACAAATCAATAATTTTTAATCAATTTGTATTTTTTTCTCCCTAGTATATAAATTTATCACAGTTTCTCACTTAGTGTCAAGCAAGGCCTTTTTAAAGTTTTTTATTTACTAGGGCAAAAAATTGTCCGTCCATTTCTTAATTTTTCCGCTCAACTTTCTAATATTCATCGCTCCGACCGGCAAAAAATCCATATATTTATTATTTCTTTTCCTGCAAGCACTCTGATAAGAATAAACAAGAAGACCGATCACGGAAGAAAAAGAAGGTGCATCGATTTTATCCAAAACACCGGTGACTTCGGTTGGGTAACCGGTCTTGGCGGGGAGACCCAAAATTTCTTTGGCGAAAGAAACCACCCCCGGCAATTCGGCTCCTCCTCCGATTAAAACCGCTCCGGCCGGCAACAAACCGGCTTTTCCGACTTTCTTTAATTCATCATTAACCAGCTCAAAAATTTCTCTTAGTCTGGCCTCGATTATCTCAGCGACATGATAACGAAAAACCGCCCCTTCTTCCTTGATATCGATTTCCGATAACTCTATAATTTCTCTTTTACTTATCTCCTTGGGAAAAACACTGCCGTACTCCAATTTTATTTTTTCAGCCACATCGATCGAAGTTCTTAATCCGATAGCGATATCGTTGGTAATATGTCCGGCACCGATAGGTAAAACTGAAATATGACTCAAATTGCCTTCCTCATAAACAGCCAAAGAAGTTGTTCCGCCTCCGATATCGACAACAACCACCCCTAATTCTTTTTGGCCTTTATCCAAAACCACACTGGCGGCCGCAACCGTATTTACCGCCATCTCATCCACAATTAAACCTGAAAAATTAACACATTTGTTTAAATTGCCAATGTGGGTGGAAGAATCTTCAACCGTCAAGACATCCGCCTCCAATCTTATCCCCTTTAGACCCAGGGGGTTGCGAATATCTCCTTGGTCGTCCAATTTATAACTGCAAGGAATAGAGTGAATTATCTCGGTATTGATCGGCACCGAAGCGTTTTGAGCCGATTCCAAAACTCGCTCGATATCTTCTTCTTCGACGGTACCGTTAGCCCTTCCGATGGCGATCACTCCCTTGGTCTTTTTTATTTTTATCTCGGTTCCGCCCACGCCCAAAACAATATCGTGAGCTTTTTGATCGATAATTGTCTCCAATTTTTGAATAACGGCATTAATTGATTTGGATACCTCTTCGATATCGACAACCGCCCCCCTTC
The DNA here is from genome assembly GCA_036584565.1 of Candidatus Moraniibacteriota bacterium. Taxonomy (GTDB): domain Bacteria; phylum Patescibacteriota; class Minisyncoccia; order Moranbacterales; family UBA9337; genus UBA9337. The sequence continues at coordinate 21,655 of JAZHDF010000029.1, read as the reverse complement.
GCACTCCTGAAGATTTTCCTTCGGCCACTCCCAAAATTTGAACCTCGCCCTCGACATTTATTTGAGCGGCGGCGGCTCGAATATTATTGGAACCTACGTCTAAGCTGATTATGGCATTACCTCGATTTGTCATAAAAATTAGAAATAGTAACTTAATAATTTAATCAAATAAGAAGAAAAAATAATTCCTCCCACCAAAATCGACATCCCCGCCGAAAGCAATACGACGCTGGCCATAATATCTTTTATCAGCCGAGCATAAGGATGCACTCGGGGCTCCAAAATATCCACCACGCGCTCCACGACGGTATTTATAAGCTCGGTCACCAAAACCCAAGTAATCAAAAAAATCAAAACCACGAATTCCCAGATTTTGATATTAAAAACTATCGCCAAAAAGACTACAAAAATGGCAATTAACAACTCAACTCTGAAATTTCTCTCATTTTTAATTACATATCTCAAACCCCTCAAAGCGCAATGAAAACTTTTTTTAAAGTTATTTTTATTTTTTTGGGCGGCCATTTTTTTATTTTTACCTTTTTATTACCAAGCGAAATATTCACTTTTTTAAAATAGAGCAATTTCATCAGCTATCTTTTTTTGGAGTTTAAACATTTTTAAACCGTGCTCCAAGCCCAATAGATGCAAAACTCCGTGACTTAAAACTTCAAAAAATTCAAGTTCAAAAAAAATATTTTCCTTCTGACAATATTTTTTAATATCCTTCGGACAAATAAAAATCTCGCCCAAAAAAATATCCGACTGTTCGTTTTTTTGAATAGCTTTTTCGGATTCAAACTCGGCAAAAGACAAAACATCGGTAGAAGAATCTTTTTGGCGATACTGACGATTAATATCTCTTATTTTCTCCTCCGAAACAAAAACCAGGCTGATAGAAAAATTTTTTTTGGAAAAATTTTTTTGATCAACTTCCTCGATTGTTCTTCTCACTGCTAATTCTAACTTTTTTTTATCAAAATGACAACCACCTTTCAAACCGCTTATTTCCAAACTTATTTTCATAGCTGTTATTTTGACGCCTGAATAGCTTTTTGCACTAATTGCTTAACAAGATTTCCGTCCGCTTGACCCTTGACCTCGGCCATAACTTTTCCCATTAACTTACCCATTTCCATCTCCGCTCCATCCTCGATAACTTTATTTATTATTTTCTTTAAATCCTCTTCGCTTAATTGCTCCGGTAAATAGATGGAAATTATTTCAATCTCCCCCTTTTCTTTATCGGCCAATTCCGGACGACCGCCCTCCAGATATTGATTGGCGCTATCTTTTCTCTGCTTGACAGCTCGAGACAAAACCTCGATCACCTCTTTATCGTCGAGACCTTCCTCTTTTTTACCTTTTTCGATTTCCGAATTTTTTATCATACTGTCAATCATTCTGATCACATCGCGTTTTTCGGTTTCACCCGATTTCATGGCGCTTTTTAAATCTTCTCTTATTCTTTCTTTTAATGTTGGCATAAGTTAAGAATAACGCAAGCAGTCCCGAAAGACCGCTTGCGTTAATAAAATTACTTGTTCATTTTTCGTTTAATGTTTCTCAGCGCCTCATCGTCAAATTTATCTATTTTCTTAAGCTTATCGATCTCTTTTCTGATCTTAACCTTGTACATCGCTTCCAAGCGTTTTTTGGTCTTGCTTTTTTTAGATGTTTGAAAACGAGATTTTCGCGCCTCCATTAAAACACCGCTTTGCTGGATGCGTCTTGAAAATCTTCTTATTAAGCTTTCCGAAGTTTCTCTATCTTTTTTCTTTACTTGAATCATTTTTAAAACCCCCTTTCTTTAGCTATATAACTCCTGCTATATTGCCGAGATTTATCATTTTCATAAATAATCAATCTTGGCAAAACAGCAGAAAAAATACATTAATCAATTTATTATTTTTCAACTATTTCAATTTTTTGCTTCATCTTGGCTCCTCCCAATAAATGTAAATGGAGATGCGGAACTTCTTGGCCGCCGTGCTTGCCGACATGAAACATTAGCTTATACCCTTTTTCCGAAATATTCAAGTCCCGAGCGATTTCTCCGGCTTTAAAGATCATTTTACTAATCAACTCTCGATCGCCATCCTCTAAGTGAGCTATTGAAACAATATGTTTGCGAGGAACAAATAAAAGGTGGATTGGCGCCATAGGTTTAATATCATTGAAAACCACCAAATCTTCATCCTCAAACACAAACTCAGTTGGAATTTCTTTGTTTATTATTTTACAAAAAATGCAATCTTTCATAATTATTTATTTATCACTTTCTTTTTCTTCTTGATAATCATCGGCTTATTCTTCAAAATTTTCTTGACTGTATTAAGAACTTTTTCCTGAGGAATAGTTTCCTGGGTGCCGGTTATCATATTTTTTATTATCACTGTTTCATCCAAGGCTTCTTTTTGTCCGATAATAATAGTCATCTCCACTCCCAATTTATTGGCGGTTCGCAATTGAGATTTCAAACTTCCACGACCGAAACTTTCCGCTATCAAAATGCCTTCTTTCTCCAAATTGGCAAAAAGCTTGAGACTTTTTTTCTTGGCCAGATTTCCCAATTGAGCGATAAAAATTCTCGGCTTGGGAGATTCGTAAGATTTAGCTTTAATCCTTTTCATCTCCATAACCAATCTATCCAAACCCAAAGCAAAGCCGATAGCCGGAGTCGGCTCTCCGCCCAAAGATTCAATCAATTTATCATAACGACCGCCTCCGCCCAAAGATTTTCTCTTGCCCTCCTCACCGACAGACCAAATTTCAAAAACCGTCCTGGTATAATAATCCAAACCTCTAACCAGTTGCGGATTGATAGCGTAAGGCAATTCCAATTCATCCAAATATTCAAGCAAGTTTTTGAAATGATTGCGACAACCTTCGCAAAGGTGATCAACAGTCTGCGGAGCGGTAGCCGAAACTTGCACGCATTTATCCTCCTTGCAATCCAAAATTCTCAATGGGTTAATCCTTAATCTACTCTTACAAGTTTTACAAAGTTTCTTTTTCTTGGATTCGAAATAGCTTACCAACATTTCCAAATATTCCTTTCGACAGCTGGGGCATCCGATACTGTTGATTTGAAATTGGACCTCTTTGATTCCCAAATTGAGCATAATTCTGTGCGCCAACTGGATCATCTGCGCATCCAAAACAGCATCTTCCTCGCCGAAGATATCAAAATTAGCCTGAAAATGTTCACGATAACGTCCTTCTTGGGGTCGATCATAACGATAAACCGGACCAAGCGAAAAAAGCTTAACCGGTTTGGAGAGAACATTCATTCCGTGTTGGATATAAGCGCGCGCAATACCGGCAGTCATTTCCGGTCTCAGAGCTACCTTGTCCTTGCCCTTGGTTAAAAAAGAATACATTTCCTTATCAATTACATCCGTTCCTTCTCCGATAGAACGCACAAAAAGATTGGCAAATTCCACCGCCGGAATATCAATTCGCCCAAAACCGTATTTCGGATATTCTTTATCCAAAACCATTCTGATTCTATTCCAATATTCTTGTTCACCCGGCAAGATATCCCGCATTCCTCGAGGAGGCTGCATCAAAATCGGCTCGCTAACAATTTTCTTTTTAACAGCTTTTTTGCCTTTGGAAAGAGTTTTTGTTTTTTTGGGTAAACTTTTTTTAGCTACTCGCTTTACCTTTTTCGTTGCCGTTCTTGCCATAAATTTTTTTTAATACTTAAACTCTTAAAAATCTCCTTAAAAAATGGGGAAAATTAATCCCTAAAAATATCAAACTTGTTTATCGGCCAGGCTCGCAAAAGCACTTTACCGACCACATTGGTAGTTTTGATCAGACCCCAAGTGCGAGAATCGGAACTATGACCGCGATTATCCCCCATTACAAAATATTCATCTCCTTTTATCTCATAGTCGCTATTTCCCTTTGTAACCAAACCCTCCGGTAAATACTCCTCTTCCAATTTGAAGCCCTCCGGATTATCTTGATTGAAAATATAAACACTGCCGTCTTCCACCTTTATTCGCTCTCCCGAAAGACCGATTACCCGCTTGATAAAAAATTGGCTCGGATTTTTGGGATAACGAAAAACTATTACGTCACCGCGCTTCATTTCTCGAAAAGAATCTATTTTGAGAATTTTTAAGTCGGTCTCCTTATATCCCAATTCATTGACTATCAAGTATTCTCCATCTTCAAAATTGGGTTCCATACTGGCTCCTTGGACAAAAAAGGGTTGAAATAAAAAAACCCGGATGGGGACAATTACCACCACCGCCAGAATAAAAATTTTGACTATTTCCAAAAAAAATCCCCCTACTCCCTGATAAACTTCCTCTTTTTCGTTCTTTTCGTTATTTTCTTCCATTGCAAAAATAGCTAAAGGTTTAACAAAAGTATTTTACCATACTTGAAACCGAAAAGCAAGAGTAATAAACCTTGGCAGAAAGCCCCTTTTTTGGCCATTTTGTCTTTATTTTTAAATTTTTTAAATTTAGAAAATATCGAAAAAATCAACCATTGACCGCTTGTCGGAGCTTTGTTAAGATTAGTCTGTGCATTATTGAGCTTTAAAAAGAAAAATGCTACAATAAAAAAGCATCAAGGGTCCGATGGCCGAGGGGTTAGGCAAAGGTCTGCAAAACCTTGTACAGCAGTTCAAATCTGCTTCGGACCTCATTTTTAATTTTTTAAAAAAAGCCGCGGTGGTGAAATTGGTATACACGAGGGACTTAAAATCCCTTGGATTAATAATCCGTGTGGGTTCAAGTCCCACCCGCGGCACACTCCGACAATTGTAATTGTTCCAGACTTACAAATAACTGTAAGTTTTTTTATTTCTAAGGGACGCAGAAGGGTTTGAAAAAAACCCAGGCCCGAAGGGAAGTCCCACCCGCGGCACACTCCGACAATTATAATCTCTCCAGACTTACAAATAACTGTAAGTTTTTTTATTCTCCCATTATTTTATTGACTTTTTTAAATATCAAATCTATACTAGCCAGTTAGAAGAAAAACTTTTCTTTTAACTAAAAAGAACCTTATCAACAAAAGGAGAAAATAATGACCAAACAAGTCCAGAAACATAAAATTTATATTCCGGATAGCGTTATTGATGGCTTCTGCTACCCTTTTGCGAAGACTTTACTTTTGAAGCTAAAAGCCCTTGAAAAAGAGGATCGAATTTTTGATAAAAAATCGCTTGAAAATATGAGCGAGGGTTATTTCCGCTTAACCAAAATCGCCGATTGTGTTTCTATGAGTCTCTCGACACAGATAGGCTTTGAAAATAATATCACCCAATGCCGTCCTGAAGAATTTCAAGAATTCATCGAGACAGCCGAAGAATTTCTGGCCATCTTTGAAATAAAGTGAGGTTCCCTCCAAAAAATTGCACCCACCGCTTGTTCCGAGAATCCGGCGGTGGTTTTTAATTGCAAAAAATAAAAAAGGAACCACGGGTGGTTCTTTTTACATTTATTTCACAGGAAAAAATAATTATTCTTAGCTTATCAGATAATAAAGCCAACATTTTAAACATCTATAATAACTACAACATTTTTTATCCTCTGATCCCCACCAAGCCGAAATTCTTCTCAATCCTCTTTTTAATTTTTTCCAAATCCAATTCTTTTCCTCTGGTTTTGGATCTTAAATTTTCGTCCAAAATTTTTGCGTCTCTGAATCTTTGCAAAAAATATCTCTTGGCCCCGCCGATCCACTCAACAATATCATCAAAATCTTTTTCGCTATGAATTCCCGGCACCACGGTAGTGCGAAAATCATAATCAATGCTACTATTTTTTATCAACTCCACGCTCATTTTTATCCGATCCAAATCAACCTTGGCACAAACTGTTTTTTCATAATTCTTAAGAGAATTCTTGATATCCATCGCGATATAATCCACAATTTTATTATCCAAAGCTTTTTTGATAAGATCCGGTCGCGTTCCGTTGGTGTCGAGCTTGACCAAATAGCCCAGCTTTTTTATTTCAGCCATAAAATCAAGCAGGTCTTTTTGTAAAGTCGGCTCTCCTCCGGTAATGCAGACCGCCTCTAATTTCCCTTTTCTCGCCCTTAGGAACTTAAAAAAATCTTTCAACATTCCATCTCCGCCCAGAGAAGCGGTTCCCAAAACCAATTCCGGATTATGGCAAAAAGAGCACCGGAAATTGCAACCGATAGTAAAAACGGTGGCGGCTACATGACCGGGATAATCCACCATGGTAAATTTTTGAAAACTGGCAATATTCATTTCTTATGTATTAAGTATTATGTATTTTGTATCTTATATTAAGTTTTGAGTAACAGATTTTATGTTTTACTAATCGGCTATTAACTAATAGTTGGTTATTAATCAATGAATTAGATTTTTTAGGGCGATTTTCAAAGAAGAAAATCGCCCCGCTATCTTTTATTGTATCTGCCTTATTCCTAGCAAGCGCAACCGGGAGCTTCAACCACAAAAGTTCGGCGATCTTTCCACTCGGCAGCTTTGCCCTTGTTCCATCGCTGAATCGGAGTATGAAAACCCACCACTCGACTGTAAACATCGCAAGGTTGGAAATTTTCCAAAACCGGATTTTTTTCAAAACATTCCTTGCACTTTATCGCTTCCTTGTTATCGTTTTGAAAACGCACAAACTTATCACCTTTTTTTAATTCTTTGCCACAATCATGGCAGATTGTTTTTTCCATATTTTTTATATTTTACTTACTGTGAAATTTTTTCACCGAAAGAAAATCTTTTTTATTTTTATTATTTTAAACGCTCTTATGAGCAATTAATTGTGTTTTATTAAGGATTGCGCAATTAATATTCGCGCATCCCCAGCTTCTTAAATTCACAGATTCTCAAATTACCAAATTCTTATATTATTTCACTTCTTCAAATTTTACATCTTCCTTCTTTTTAATTAGCTTACACTTCGGGCAAGTATGGTGTTCGCCGGGAATATACCCATGCAAGGGGCAAATACTGAAAGTCGGAGTAAAAGTAAAATAAGGCAGAGAGTATTTAGTGGCGATAGTTCTGACTAAATTTTTAACCACTTCAATATCATCAACTTTTTCGCCCAAAAATCCGTGCAAGACTGTTCCGCCAGTATATTTGGTTTGGAGATTATCCTGCAGATCAAGAGCTTCAAAGATATCATTGGTGTAACCGACCGGCAATTGAGAAGAATTGGTATAGTACGGCTCAGCCGCTCCGGATTTTACCGATTCATTGTTGGCAAAAATAATATCCGGATATTTCTTTTGATCAAGTTTGGCCAAGCGATAAGTAGTGCCTTCGGCCGGGGTGGCTTCCAAATTATACATATTATCAGTCTCTTTTTGATATTTAATCATCTTTTGACGCATATGATTCAAAACTCTCTGAGCAAAACGATTCCCCTCCTTGACGGTGATACCTTTGCCCATCAAATTTAACAAGGCCTCGTTCATGCCAACCAAACCGATAGTAGAAAAATGATTCCCCCAATAACTTCCTCTTCTCATCTTTATATCTTTTAAATAATGTCTGGAATAAGGATAAAGTCCGGTTTCTGTCAGTCTCTCGATAAAAACTCTTTTTAGCTCCAAACTTTCCTTGGCAATGTCCATTAGCCTATCCAAACGAGCAAAAAATTCATCTTTATCTTTGGATAAATATCCGATTCTGGGCATATTGATAGTTACCACCCCGATCGAACCGGTCATCGGATTAGCGCCAAATAATCCCCCGCCTCTCTTTTGCAATTCGCGATTGTCCAATCTTAACCGGCAACACATACTTCTGGCATCATCCGGGCTCATATCGGAATTGATAAAATTGGCGAAATAAGGCATCCCGTATTTGGCGGTCATTTCCCAAATCGGCTCCAGAGCTTTATCCTCCCAATTAAAATCTTTGGAAATATTATAAGTCGGAATCGGAAAGGTAAAAACTCTGTTTTGCGAATCTCCCTCGCTCATCACCTCGGCAAAAGCCCTATTTATCATATTCATCTCTTTTTGAAAATCCCCGTATTTTTTCTTTTGCGGCTTACCGCCCAAAATTATCGATTCGTCTTTATAATTGGAAGGGACTTGCAGATCCAGAGTGATATTGGAAAAAGGAGTTTGGAACCCGACTCTGGTCGGCACATTCATATTGAACACAAATTCCTGAATAGCCTGTTTGACTTCTTTGTAGCTCAATTTATCGTAGCGGATAAAAGGCGCCAATAGAGTATCAAAATTAGCAAAAGCTTGCGCTCCATTGGCTTCCCCTTGCAAAGTATAGATAAAATTTACAATTTGTCCGAGAGCGGCTCGAAAATGTTTGGGCGGAGCGGAGTGGACTTTGCCCGGTACGCCGCCGAATCCCTTGATTAGCAAATCATGCAAATCCCAACCGCAACAATAAGCCGCCACCATCTGCAAATCATGCACATGCAAATCTCCTCCCTCGTGCGCCTCCCGAATATCTTTGGTGTAAACCCTATTCATCCAATATTTGGAACTGACCGCCGAAGAAATAAAATTATTTAAACCCTGAAGAGAAAAACCCATATTGGAATTTTCTTTGACTCGCCAATCCGATTCCTCAATATATTTATCCACTAAATCAACCGCCTCATCCAGAGCCTCCTCGGTCTCGCGCACCTTGCTATGTTGATCGCGATAAAGAATGTAGGCCTTGGCGGTTTCATTGAAATCCAAGATCATCAAAACTTTTTCCACCGTATCTTGAACCTCCTCGATTTCCGGGACATAGCCTTTGTGAAAATTCTTATTTAAAATCTGAGTTACTTTCTTGGCCACATTTTGCGCATCCTTTAACTCACCTTCGCCCGTTGTCGCAAAAGCCTTAAGTACGGCTTTGGTTATCTTTTCCGGATTAAAAGCCACCACCTTACCGCTTCTTTTGATAATTTTGGTGATACCTTTTTTTGTTTCCGCTTTGTTTTTTTTCATCGCCTTCTTGGGGTTTGTTTTTTTCTTCTGAACCATATTTTTTATTTTCTTCTCATTTCAAGAAAATTTACTTGATTATTATTTTTTATTTTTTATTAATAAATTTATTTTTCTTCCATTTTTTTCAACTCTTTTTTGAAACTATTCAAACTGCCGAAAGATTTATAGACGCTGGCGAATCTCAAATAGGCCACATCATCAACTTCTTTCAGTTTATCCAAAATTATCTTTCCTACCTCTTTACTGCTTATTTCACCCTGCTTGCTTTTGAGATAAACTTGATATTCGATCTCGTTGACCAATTTTTCCTTTCTTTCTTCACTTACCGGTCTTTTTTCCAAAGATTTGGCGATACCTTTTTTTATTTTCTCTTGATTATAATCCTCTTTTTGACCATCTCTTTTAATAACTAACAATCGCATAATTTCCACTTCTTCATAAGTGCTAAAACGCTCCTTGCATTTTTCGCATTCTCTTCTCCTGCGAATGGCTCTTCCGTCATTGGTATCGCGAGAATCAATCACTTTGGTCTCAGGGTGATTGCAAGCCGGACAATTCATATCTTTTTTGAGTTAATTCTTAGACAAAAAAGCAATCACTTGCCAATTTTGTTTTTTTGTGTTTAAATGATTTTTACACTATATCTTGTGTATTACAAAGTAATTATACCACAAGACAAAAAACCGACAAGCCTCAAAATCGATCCTTAATTTGAGCCTTTTTCGGAAGTTATCCACAAAGAATGTTTTTTTAAAATTTGATTATTTAAAAATTTCACTCTTATTTAAAATTTTCCTCTCAAAAAAACCGCCCCTTAATTTCGAGCGGTTTTTGTTTTTATCAAAACGGCTTATTTTTTATTTTTTAAAACTTCCACTCCCGGCATCGGCTCTCCGCTCAAAAACTCCAACATCGCTCCACCACCGGTCGAGATAAAGGATAATTCGTGTTCAACCCCGCTTTCATTGACAGCTTGAACCGATTCTCCTCCGCCCACCACCGAAAAAGCGCCACTTTCCGAAATAGCTTTTAAAATCCTCCTGGTTCCCTGATCATAAGGCTCTTTTTCAAAAAGACCCATCGGACCGTTCCAAACTATTGTCTCGGCCTGCGAGATTATCTCTTCAAATTTTGCAATAGTTTTTGGTCCGATATCGAAACGACCCTCATCGGCAAAATCAACCGGCAAAACGACTTTGGAATCAAAAATCAACCCTTGATCGATAGCCTCATTGGCAATTTTTCCCCCCACTAAAATATAATCATATTTTTCGACAAAAGAATTAATCAATGGCAACTTGGTTTCTATTTTAGCTCCGCCGATAATCGCCACTGCCGGATGTTCGGGATGATCTTTAACTCGACTTAAATTTTCCACTTCCCGCTGTAATTGAAAACCGGCGTAGGCAGGGAGTTTTTGGGCCACTCCAACCGTTGAAACATAAGCTCGATGACAATCGCTAAAAGATTCGTTGACAAAAAGATCGAAATTTTCCGCCAACTGAGCACTAAAAGCTTCGTCATTTTCGGTTTCCTCTTGGTAAAATTTTATATTTTCCAGAACAAAGGCGTCGCATTGATCGCTGTATTGCATTTGATATTTTTTTATTACATTGGAATCGCAACTGGGAATAAGTTTTAAACGCAAACCCAAAATTTCTCCCATTTCTTTGATAATATTTCCGAAAGAAAAAATTTTCATCCACTCCATTCCGGGATGCTCTTTTTGATATTCCTCCGGTCGACCGAGATTGGAAAACATCGTCACCCTACCTCCTTGAGCAATAATGTAATCCACGGTCTCTTTGACCATCTTGATCTTATAGGGCTCTTTAATAACACTACCTTCATAAGGCACATTGAAGCTGGCTCTGACCAAAACTCTTTTGCCTTTCAAATCGACATCTTGGACTTTTTTTAATTCCATGCTTTTTCTACGAATTACGAACTGTACGAAATTACGAAATTCGATTTTTTAATTGTTATTTTTTAATTTTCTGCTAATTACGAACTGTATGAATTTATGAGATAATTTTCATTCACATATTTGAATTATTAGCATTCATTTGTGTGTTTTTATTATCATTTGTTACTTAATTAAAGACTTATTTTTATTAACTTTTCTATCTAACTTTTAACTTTTAATTTTGAATTATTAATTAAGCTAGTCCATCCCCAATATCCCTACAATCACTCCTATCGCCGCAAAAACAATCGCGATAATCCAAGCCCGCATCACCACTTTAGGTTCCGGCCAACCTTTAGCCTCAAAATGATGATGAATTGGCGCAGCCAAAAAAACTTTTTTCTTGAATATTTTTTTACTGGTCAATTGAATACAGACACTGCCTGATTCCAAAATGTAAATAAAGGTGATGATGAAAAGCGGAATAATAGCGTTATTGAGCATCGCCACCACTCCCAAGGTTGTCCCCAGTGACACCGCTCCGGTATCCCCCATAAAAAATCTGGCCGGATAAATATTAAACCACAGAAAAGCCAACAGCGCCCCCGCCACCGCCGCGCAAAAAGCGGCCAAATCGATTCTGTTTTGAGCAAAAGAAATAATCGCAAAAGAAGAAAAAGCCATAAATAAAACTCCTCCGTTTAAGCCGTCCAAGCCGTCGGTTTCATTGGAAGAAATCGCCGTATACAAAATGACAAAAATAAAAAGAGGAATATACCAAAATCCGATATGAAAATCCCCAATAGCGCTCAAGTGCAATTTATCCCAACCCAATTTGTAAAAAAACCACCAAGCCCCCAAAGCGGCAATCGCAAACAACCACCAAAACCTCATCGCAAAACGCATCCCTCCCCCTTTATTGGAACCGATTCCTTTGACACTCATATAATCGTCAAAAAGACCCAGGACTCCGGCCGCCACCAAGGCGAAAAGCGGTAACCAGGTTTGCGCTCGATTAAGAAAATCAAGTCTGGCGATAAAATTAATATCTAGCCACCTTGCCAGCAAGGGAAAAATCCAATTGGAAGCAAAAATCAAAATAAGCACCGCCACCCAAACAATTAACCCGCCCATCGTCGGAGTACCCTCTTTGCCGGCATGCAACTTACTGACAAAATTCAATTTTTGACCGTCAACCGAATTTTTTTTGATTTTTATCCCAATCTTGTATTTGTATAAAATCTTGGTCCAAATCGGAGTAATAGCAAAAGCCACTCCGAAAGCCAAAAGGCCGGTGAAAAGAATTTTCAAAACATCTATTACTTGGGGAATGGTTTGAATTTGAGAAATCATAATTTATTTTGTAAGCTTAATTAATTTTACTTTGTTTCGAAATATTGAGCAATATCCCCATCCCCACCATCAAAAACACAAAAGATGTTCCGCCGTAACTGATAAAAGGCAAAGGGATCCCAGTCAAAGGAATAATGGCAATTATAGCGGAAATATTGACAAAAGCCTGAAAAACAACCCAACTGACTATACCGATTCCGATAATTTTTCCAAATTCATCCGGAGCATTCTTGGCGATTTTGAAACCCCGAAAAGCGAAAGCCATAAAAAACAAGACCAATAAAGAAGCGCCGATCATTCCAAGCTCTTCGCCGATAATAGCGAAAATCGAATCTCCGACCGGTTCGGGCAAATAATTGAACTTCTGACGACTATGCCCCAAACCGACCCCCCAAAGACCGCCCGATCCGATAGCTATGAGGGCCTGCGTTATCTGATAACCTACTCCCTGAGGATCATGCTCCGGATTGAGGAAAACCAACATTCGATTTAAGCGATAGGGAGCAATCGCTATCAAGCCGGCCAACGCCACCACTCCGCAGATAAAAATTCCCCAGATATGAGACAAATTGGCGCCGGAAACAAAAAACATCACAATAGAAATAAGCACGATTACTCCCAGCGTCCCGGTATCCGGCTGCTTGATAATCAAAAAACTCATAATCGCCAAAATCCCCAAAAAGGGTATCATCCCTTCATAAACATCTTTTATCCGATCCTTGCCCCGGCCCACCAGCCAAGCTCCCAAATAGAGAATAATGGCGATTTTGGCCATTTCCGAAGGCTGAAAAGAAATCGGCCCCAAATCTATCCACCGACTGGCACCGTAAATATTTTTGCCCACTCCCGGGATAAAAACCAAAATCAAACACAGAATCGAAAAAAAGAAAAAGGGCACGGCGATTTTTTTCCAAAAACGATAATCGATGCGACTAAAAAAATACATCGCCCCCAAACCGGGCAAAAAACCGTAAAAAAGCTGGTGCACCAAAAAATAATTGGCGTCATCAAAACGAGTTTTGGAATACAAAACACTGGCGCTGGAAATCATAATCAGACCGAAAACCGACAATATCAAAATTATCGTCAAGATCATTTTATCCATTTGCTTTTCTTTTTTCTTAACCAAAACTTTACCGATTAACAATTTATTTTTATTTTGACTTTTTTTTAAAACAGAATTTTAATCCCCTCTTTTTTATTTCCGGAAAAAATTTGGGGAAATTACGATCAATTAATTTTAAATTCTCGCCTTGCCGACTCCGATCGGAAAAATATCCCGACGAAACACACCCTATAGACTATTTAATTTCTTCCATTTTTCTATTTCCTTATGATTTCCGCTCAATAAAACCTCAGGGACTCGCCAACCGTTAAATTCCTCCGGTTTGGTATAGTGAGGATACTCTTTGCTAAATTTTGAATTTTGAACCTTGCCCACCGGCAGGCAGGTTTTGAATTTTGAATTTCTTTTTATTTCCGTCTCTGAAACCTTAATTGCGGATTGCAAACTACTATCTTTTTCTTCTATCTGTAAGCTATCATTAAAGCTTTCCTCGCTTAAAGATTCTTGATTACCCAAAACTCCGGGCAACAAACGGCTGATAGAATCGATTACTGTCATGGCCGGAATTTCTCCGCCGGTCAGGACATACTCCCCGATAGAAATTTCTTCATCGACAATATTTTGCGCCACCCGCTCATCCACTCCCTCATACCGACCGCAAATAAAAATTAGGTTTTCATATTCGGCCAATCTCTGAGCATCCGACTGGGTGTATCTTTTGCCCTTGGCGGAAAACAATATTATTCTGTTTTTTTTATCCCCTTTTTCATTTTCTTTAATTTTCTCTCCATTGGAAACTGAAAATTGTAAATTTTTTTTAATTTCTTCAACACAATTAAAAATCGGTTCGACTTTCAGCACCATTCCCGCTCCGCCCCCGTAAGGAGTATCGTCCACCGTCTTGTGTTTATCCGTAGCGTAATCTCTGAGATTATGAATATTAATCTTGATTAGCCGCTCTTTTTGCGCCCGTGCCAAAATAGACTCATTGAAATATGAATCAAAAATATGCGGAAAGATTGTAATCACCTCGAAATTCATTTTTTTAAACTGAAAAATTAAGTTTGCGTATTAACCCAAAAATTATAGACTAAATTTAAATCCCCGCCTATCCGCCTCGCTAAAGCTTTAACTAAGCAAACTCGTCCACTTTGCTTATTAAGACGGACTGGCAAACAAGCATCTCCGTCTCCATAATCCTAACATTTTTTTGAAAAATAAAAAAGGATTGGCAACTTTTTGCCAACCCCGGATACACCCCCTGTTTTTGTTTCTTATTCAGTCTTATCAAAAACAGACTGGAGTATGGACAAGACCTTCTCGTCATCCCATTCAAAAATATCCAGCTTCTCCAATTGGTTTTCTTTCGAAAGAAAAAATCCCCAGCTATTCTTGCCCAGCCAAACCAATCGATATTCTCGATTGCTCTCCTTGTCTTTCAATATTATATGAGAATTGGCACTAACCGAGGTATTATAAACCGATTTAAGGATAGCTTCCCGCCTCTCGGGAAAATTTACCGCAACCATATCCTTAATTTTTTCTATTCCACTCGCTCCAAACATGACAAACCTCCCTTTGTATTAAATTGGCGAAAAATAAGGAACCGCTTTAAAGATTATAAATTAAATCCGAAAGTGTCAAATCAAATCCTCCACCATCCAAGCAATCAAAGCGCTTCGGGCATGGTGGTTGCCGAATCTTTTTATTTCTATCTCCTTTTCTCGTCCGCGATAAAGCATTTTGACTTTCAGCCCTTGTGGCATTTCATTGATGTAAGCCAAATAACCGTCGCACTCAAAACAATCTTCGCCAAAAAACAAAACTTTGGCCCGGGTATGTTTTTTTAAGCTTTTTATTTTCTTATTTTCATAATTTAAAATAAGAGTATCGCCTTTTTTTAGTTTTTCGGCCAAATAAACATACTCCCCCACCAAACGCTCCATCCCGGCAAAAAACTCCATATATCGCTGAGTGATTTCCGTCACGATTACAATTTTGGGTTGCACGATGGAAAGCAGATAACGCATATCTCCTTTTTGAGAAACGCCCAGCTCCAAAACCAAACAGTCGGGAAAGTTTTTTTGAAAAATCGCTCGCAAAGCCTGCCCGATAATCGGCAACCAGCGTCGATAAGAATTATAACCGCTTTCCAGACCGAGAATCGCCAAAGGTAAACCGATTTCCGTATTAAAATTTTTCGGATTAGCCCGCACATTCTTCCCCTTCTTGAGCAACATTTTTTTTACTTCGTCCCGCACAAAAGATTTATTAACGCTTCCCGCCACCGCAATCACGGTTGGCTTATGAATCAGCAAAACCGCCTTGGTAATAATTTTCAAGTAATATTGCAAAAAAATCTTTAAAATCTTTTTCATAGTTTTATTTTTTACCGAAAAATTTTTTCATTCGACCAAAAGCTCGTTCGATATCTTTTTCACTCCGTCCGAAACTCATCCGTATATGTTTTTCGCCATTGGGACCGAAAGCCACTCCCGGCACCACCGCCACTTGAGTTTTGTCCAGTAAAGTCAGCGCGAAACCCCAAGAAAAACTCTCCGGATGATTAGTGTCTTTTGTGAATTTTAAATCTTCGGCTATTATTTTAGGAAAAACAAAATAGGCGCTTTTCGGCCTCACATAAGAAAAAACCTCGCTTAAATCATCCAAATAGCGACAAATCAAATCCCTCCTTTTTCGATAAGATTTGTTCATCTCCCGCAGATCCCACTCGCCCATTTCCAAGGCGCCCATTGCCGCATATTGAGAAATCACCGGCGCGCAAGTCACCAAAGAATCATGCACTTTCAAAATCTCACGCACATTTTCTTTGTCGCTATGAAGATAGCCCACCCTCCAACCGGTCATCGCGTAAGACTTGGAAAAACTAAACAAGCGAATCACTCGTTTCCTCAATCCGGGAATTTCCGCCAAGCTAAAAATTTTTTGACCTTTTTCAAAAATGAAATCTTTATAAACCTCATCGGAAATTAAATATAAATCATTTTTTTCAGCCAAATCGGCCAGAGCCGAAAGTTGTTCTCGGGTATAAATTGTGCCGGTGGGATTATTGGGATTGCAATAAAAAATGGCCTTGGTTTTGGGAGTGATGGCGGACTTAAATTTTTCCAAATCAAAAGCCCACCCCCTCGCCTCATCCAAAGGCACAAAAACCGGCACGCAGCCGGCCAAAATAATAACTTCGCGATAAGAAGTATAAGTCGGTTCGGGAATAATGATTTCATCCCCCGGATTGGTCAAAGCTAAAATAGTGGCGGTAATCCCTTCAATCGAGCCGGCCGTCACCAAAATTTCACTTTCCCAGTCATAAAACATACTTTCCCGAGCCAAATTTATCTCAATCAATTCTCTGAGCTCGGCAATCCCGGGAGAAAGAGAATATTTGGCCACTAAGCCGTTTTTGAGGGCCAACTCTACCCGCCTCTTGATGCACGCCGGGGTATCGAAATCGGGCACGCCCTGAGCCAAAGATATCATATCCGGATACTTGGCCGCCCTAAGTTCCATTTGTTTAATGACAGAAAGATTAAGATTTCGAACTCTCTCAAACATATTTTATTTTATAATCCCTAATTTTTTAGCCTAAAAATCAAAATATAATCTCCGGCAAATTATTTAAGTCCCTTAATTTGATGCTCTCGGAAATTAAGAAAAAAGAGTCAAACCCAAAACTATTCCTCCCGAGACCATCGTTCCTAAAAGCAACAAAGGCAAAGATTTCTTGGCCGGAAAACCGAAAACAAAAGCCGCCAAAGCGCCCGTCAGACCCCCCAAAAGCGGGATTGGGATGGCCGCCAAGATAAAGACCGCCCACAATCCGTATTTTTGCACTTTTTTGTCGGCTTTTTTCCTGGTGTGCTCAAAAAGCCATTGGAAAAATTTTTCAAAAAAAGAAATATATTCGGAAAGAAATTTGGAAACCGGATCAAGCAAAAAAACAATCAAAATCATAGCAAAAAAAGTCCCCATCACCGAATAAAACCAAGCTAAAAAAGGATGCATATCGTAAACCTTGACCGCTAGCGGAATCGAAGCGCGCAATTCGGTTACGGGAATGATGGCGATCAAAAAAGTCGCCCAACCTTTGGGAAAATTAACAAACCAATTAATTACGATATCATGCATAATTTTATTTTTTAACTATTTAGTCTGGTTTATTTTAACATTTTTATTGATTATAGCAAATAAAAAGAGCTTTGAATTTTTTTATCAAAGCTCTCAACCACAAGAAACATTCCTTTATTCAATCTTACAATACCAGACCTCCTTCAGCGACGATCTTTTTGCAAAGCACACAAACTTCATCTGTGCCCCATTGACAGACCCTGCTATCGCTCAAAAATCTTTTTAGAATTTGGGCGGAAAATTTATTCTTTCTCTCAATTATTTCCGACAGTGGATTTTCGCCTATTTTCCCCAAACACATTACCTTGTCCGGATAACAACCGCAATCCGGATAAACCGCTCCGTCCGGCCCGATAAGAAGAGAATTATTATTAACTCTTCCCATGGGAAAACAGACTATCTTAGAGAAAGGTTTTTCTTTTAGGCTTCTACCACGCCCCTCAGGAAGAAAAGAAAAAGAAAACAAAGTAATAATCAATTTACTGTCACCTTTTTTTATAAAATACCAATGCGGGGTATTAAAAGATTTTAGCTTCAAATTTTCCATATCTTCCAAATTTAACAAATCATTCTCCGAAAGAGGAAAATTATGCCTATCTTTTTCAAAATAACCCAAAGGAAAAAGAAAAAACTTGCCTTGTTTAACAAAAGCATAATGCCCTAAGGTTTTTTCAATCACAAAATGAGTTTCCTGATAATTTTCTATCGAAACGCAAGCTCTCAAAAAAAAGAAGCTCTTATCATTTAAACTCATCATCATATCGGCCAAATTTATCAACCTCTCGGGAAAGCTTTTATGATAAAGATTGAAGCTTTGATAGATCTCAAAATGCTTAACCTTAGATTTAATACACAAAAGATTTCTTAAATTTTCTTTACGTTCTTTTTCCTTAGCTGTAAATCCGGAGGTAAAAAGATGGAAAGAATCAAATTTTTTATACCCGAAAAAAGTATCGGCAATACTTGCTAGCTGGGAATTAAGCAAGGGCTCCCCTCCTCCCGTAAAGAGAACAGCTAGTTTTAAATTATTTTTCTTCGATTCTCCCACAATAATCCTTGCCATTTCTTCAGTAAAATGAATCGGATTTACAAGTGAACTATTGCTATTGCAATGCTTGCAACCTGTATCACAGGCTGTAGTAAGATAAATATTTAACTCAATTTCCCGAATATCTTTTTTAAACCTACAGAATAGATTCATAACCACCCCCCAATTTAATTTCAAATAGCTTCCCAAAACAACCCCATTAAAAATAAAAGATTATCTTCATAAAGTCAATAAATAAAATCTGTCACATTTTTGACTTTAAATTACATTTTTTCCAATTTTTCCAAGCCCAAAAGTTCCAAGCCGTTTGCCAAGGTAATTTGCAAAGCTTTCGTCAACATTAGATTATTTTTCAAATCCGGATTAGCGGCATCCACTATTTTGGTCTGAGCGTAAAAAGAACTGAATTCCGAAGATAGCTTGAAAAGATAATTAGCCAAATGATGCGGAGATTTGTCTAAAAAAGATTTTTCCACTACCCAAGGAAATTGCAAAACCATTTTTTCCACCAAGGGAATTTCTCCCGCTCTCTCTTTCAAATCAGGCTCGATTTCCATTTGCGCCCCTTGAGCGTTTTTTAGGACAGAATTCAATCTCACCAAAGCATATTGCAGATAAGGACCGGTATCCCCCTCAAAAGAAGTGGCTTTCTCAAAATCAAAAACTATATTTTTGCCCGCGCCCGATTTTAAGATAGAATACTTCAGCGCTCCGATCGCCACTTTTTCGGCAATCAATTCCTTTTCCGCCGGGGAGAAAGCTTGTTTTTCCATTTTGGCAAAAATCTTTTCCTTAACTTTATTTATTAAATCCTCCGCCAAGGGGACATTGCCCAAGCGGGAAGATATTTTTTCTCCGCTAAAACTCAATCTTCCGTGCTGAATAAATTCGCTTTTTTCCGCCCAATCTTCATTGACCAAACCGCCCGCTTTTTGAACCAATTTAAAATGCTCCCTTTGCTCGACATCCGTGATGGTAATCGACTTATCAAATTCAAACCGCTCAAATTTTATCTCCAAAAGTCCCAAATCCTTGGCCAGATAAGTGCCAAACCCTTGCGAATTGACAAAAACATTGTCAAAGAGGCCGTACTTTGAGCCGGGAAAAATTATCGCCCCGGCCGATTCGGTAAAAATTTCGGGAATGTTTTTTTTGACCAGCTCCTTGCCTCGACTCTCCGCTTCCGACTCAAAAATCAAATCTTCAAAGAGAGAACCCAATCTTTGGGTTATTTCCTCGAAATAATCCAGCGACATTTTTTTGCCCTTTTCATATATTTCCCGCTCCGGAGAATTCTCTCCCCTGTAAAGAATTTCGTTTATTTTATCGATTTCGTTTTTGATCGCTTCATCCTCTTTGTAGGCGGCCACCCCCAAGACATAAGCCTGGCCGATTTTTTTAATTGTCATTTCTTCTTGCCAACTTTTTTCTTTTATCGCCCAAACCGTCTTGGCTATCCCGGGAGAAATATCCGAAGGAAAAGAGAGAGTTTTAAGATCGGCTCCGCATTTTTTGATTATCCTCGCCAAAGACTCTCCGATTGAATTATTAACCAAGTGACCGATATGAAAAGGTTTAAATAAGTTCGGCGAAGAATGTTCAAAGATATATTTTTTTCCCGCCAAGATATCCGACTTACCCCAATCTTTCTCGGCTTTGATTATTTTTCTTATTTCTTCCGATAAATATTTTTTGGAAAAATAAAAATTGATATAGCCCGGCAAAACCGTATCTATTTTTGCGATTCTCGAATCCGGCTCTTTTTCAAGCTTCTCAACGATAATCTTTGCCACTGTTAAAGGATTTTGTCCCAATTTTCCCGCCAAAGCCATCGCCGCATTGGAAGCCAAATCACCGAATTTTTCGTCACGCGCCAAACTTACTTCAAAATTGACTTCTTCCGAAGTTAAAACTTGCCAAGATTCTTCCGTTTGACTCAAATCCTGAATAACGCGCTTTATTTTATTTTTTAAAATTTCTCTCATACTCTATTGGATTTAGGTTAAAAATATTTATGCTCCAAAAATCGCTTCACTATTCGACTAAACAAACCTTCTCTCTTTTTGTGCAAATAAAAAAATCCGGCCGCGCTGACTATCAAAGCGCCGGCCACATCCACCATTAAGTCGGTCATGGTATCCACCAGACCGCTCTTTTGCATTGTAAAGCCGAAAAGATAATCCATAAAAAACTCAAAAATTTCCCACAACACGCCGATAAAAACCGAGAAAGTGAGAGAAAACAAAGAAATCAAAATCGGTTTGGCGCTGATTTTGCTGGTTAGGAGCAAAGAATAAGCAAAAACAAAACCGATCAATCCCAAGATGATGCTGTTACCGAAATGCAAAAATATATCCCACCAAGGCACCCTGACATAAAAATGGCTATACTCCCCCAAAGCAAAATGCAAATAAAGCAAAACGGTTACCGTCAAGTCGATTTCGATCGGTAAGTTTATCTTGTAGCTTCGACTGACAATGGTCGGGATAAGAGTTAACAATAAGACAAGTAGAGAAATAGAAACCAAAAAAAGCTCTTGGCGAAAAGCGCTCAGTAAAACCAAAAAACCGATCATTATCTTGAGAGTGACCGAAATTCTGTATTGTATAGTTTCAAATTTATCCATAATCTATCAAACAAAGTGCGTTTTTCCTACTATTTTAAATATCAATTCCATTCCAAATAGATTTAAATCATTTACATTATAGCACAAAAAGATATTTAATTCCCAAAAAAATAATAAATAAATATTTTTTGATTTTAAAAAGGAGGACACTTAAAAGTTTAATGCCCTCCCTTTTTTAATGCTCTCCCGTTTTTTCAGGTTTTTTGCGAGTTTTTTATTGTTAGATCCTTTGCAAAAAAAATTAATCCGAAGATAATATAATTCGCCAATATTTTTTTAAAAAGCAAAGAATCAAATTTTCCTTCATAAAACAACCAACAAGAAATAGCAAACAAAATGATTACGATACAATCAAAACTATCCGCCTTGACCTTGTAAAGTTTCGTTCCTTTTTCAAAGATCCAAAAAACACATTTTTCAAGCAATCTCTTAAATAGCATAAATCCTCCCCATTTTTGGCTTATTTTTACCCGAAGAACCCTCAACAAACCTCCCAAAAACCTACCACGAAAAAGAATAAGTGTCAAATAATGTAACATTGCAGCGTCAAGTTTACACTCGCCAATTCATTTAATC
>JAZHDF010000028.1:0-6384 GCA_036584565.1 Candidatus Moraniibacteriota bacterium | reverse complement strand
TACGTTTCTTTTGATAGCAAGATAAACAAAGTTCGGCGCTATTTCTTTTGTTTTTTGCATTTTGTATATATTTAAACTTTCCTCTATTTTACTCCTTTTTTATCCTTTTGGCGATAGCTTGCCAACCTCTATTTTCAAAAAAACCCGAATAGCTAATCACCATTAGGGCTGATTTTTGTGGAGAAGCAAATCTTCCTGTCGGCAGGCAGAAATTTGGTCATAAATAAATTTTACAAAGAAAAATTATCTTTTCAACGATAATAAAATAATTTCGATAATTTTTTGCTTATCTTATATGCTCCCCGGAATAAGTTTTTGCACTGATTCCACTGCGCGCAAAAATTCTTCGTAATTTTTGGCGATTTGCTTGCGATTATATAGTATAGCCTTGAATCAAATATTGTTTTAGTATTTTATTGACCCATTTTCTAAATTCCACAGCCTTTGAAGAATTTGTCCTGTAGCCAACACTTAAAATTACATCCAGAGCATAAAATTACACATCTTTGGTTTGAGTTTTTCCTTTAATTGCACCATACTTAGTGGTGTGTGCAAATTTTGCACTAACCTTTTTTCTATCAAGCTCATTATCTTTAAAAATGTTTTTAATGTGTTTTGTAACAACGGTTCTATCGATGCCAAAAATTTCACCGATCTGCTTTTGTGTCGCCCAAATATTTTCATGCTTAAAATCTCCCTGAAGCTTAATCGCTCCGGATTTTACTTGATAAATAATAATATTTTTTTGTTCTTTATTTTTCATAAATCATCCCGATAATACTATTATTTTACTCTTTTTTCTGAGATTTTCCAAGATTAACAACTTAAAATATTTTTATTTTTTTATGGGTTTAACCAGTTCCATTTTGGAAACAGTTGAGATATTCGGAAATTTTAGAAAACTAAATCTTTTATGACAAGTATTGCAAAAACTTGTCAATTGTGCTAATATATGATTAGAAGTAATTCCCTCTGTGTTGAGATACCGTAAGGCGTCTCGTCAAAGCAGAGGGTTTTCTTTTTGTCTAAAATCTAAGAAAACAGCAGTTTCTCCTCTACAATTCTATCTTCTATATCTTCATAATATTCATAGTCTCCCTTTTCATATTTCCTAAAAATTGCCCAACTAACAAAATCAACTGCCTGTAAACATTTTTCCGTATGAGATGGCTTTATTCTTATTTCAATTTTTCCGTTATTTCCTCTTTTTACTAAATTATCTTTTAAATATTTTTCAAAATTTTCTCGAATAAACTTACTTGTATCTTTTTGATCTATATACAAACTAATAGGCTCCTCAGTTTTAATAAGTTTTTTATTATGCAACCTGTCTAAGAGGATATTGGCGGTGTAATTATATAAGTAGTTTTTTTGATTTTGTAAATCAATGTAAACCTTTTTCTTATTCAAAATAATACACATCACCTTGAAGTCATCCAATTCTGATAACTTTCTAAGCATTCGATGTTTAGTTACGGCATCTGAGTGATATGCATGTAATTCTTTTAATTTAAATTTTTTCTTTAGTCCCTTTCTGATACTTTTAATAACTTTTTCTATCTTTTTGTGGTCGTTTGTTAAAACAATTGTAAAAAGGAACCATTTACTAGAAGTTGGTTTAAATCCTAAATCTCCGCTTTCGTCTAAGAATATATAAGCCATTTTGAATTATTTATATTTTTTATAAAAATTAACACCTTTATTTTTCATAAATCATCCCGATAATACTATTATCCTACTCTCTTTTCTGAGATTTTCCAAGATTGACCGGGATAGTTTATAAAAAAATTCACCCGACAGAAATTTTCCGTCAGGTGAATATGTTTTTCACTTCTTAATTATTTTTCCCGCCATGGCATCTCTGATCTATGGCTGAAATCATCGAAATTTAAGGTTCTGTGATTATTTTGTCTAATGCATCCGGGAATAGACTTTTCATCTAAGTCGGCATAACAATTGCAGATTGTTCTACTTTTTGAGTCTTTATCTGCAACAGTCTCCTTTTTCGGACCGCACCCAAATATTTTCAGAAAAAAATCCTAGATTTTCATAATTCATATCCTCCTGAAATCAGAAATGGTTTGCTAAATATCTTATCGTCGTGCTTATCTTATTTTTCAATCACTATCATTTGGCCATTATATCTTAAAATACTTTCTACTACACGATCCATATTCATCGAATATTTAAATGCGCCGGAATAAAAATCCCCTCCCGGATCCGCAATAATAAAATCATTGCCATCATAACCACTAATAATAATAACATGTCCCCATGCAGATCCGCGAATATCATCCGGTTTAAAATTGTATGCTCGCTTCATTCGATGCAACAATGCCGGATTGATGGATACTATCACAGGCACTTCCCTATTGAGTAATGATTTTATCAGATCTTTTGAAATTGGATCAAACAATATATTGCCATTATTTTCAACATAACCGATAGCAGCGTCTATTTCTTTTTTATATCTTTCGGCTATAAACTTGTTTGGAAATATGTAGTTTTTTTGTTCCGGCTCTTTATTTATTTCTTCCGCTCTTTTATAAAAATATTTCGCCTCTTTTTTCATTTTTTCTAAAAGTTTATTATTGTCTAAGTTGTGCCATGACGGATCAAAAAGATACGAAACATTTGTATAAATTGTTGACTTTAAACCATTGTTTAATGCAAAATTACCCGCTTTAAATTCCCAATCATATAATTTATCGGAATTATTGGATATAGAAAAAATTATATCATCTATTATTACATTTATTCCATAATATTTTATTACGGAAAACAAGCACTCCGACAAACACTCTTCATCTTTTTGCATTTTAATCTCTATTTTTAAATCTTTCATAATATTTAGGTTATTAAATAAAAGGTGGGGAGGTGTAACACATCTTCTTCATAGATAATCTAGCATAAAAAAATGGAAAAGTATAAAATATGCTTAATTTTTTACAACCCTATCCGCCCTATCTATAAAACAAAATCCTCCATTGACCGATTTTGTTTATTCTTTCATACTAAAAAAGAATCTAAATAAAAAATATGCTAGAGAATAAAAAAATTAAATTGGCTCTGGCGCCGATGGCCGGCTTTACCGACAAGGCCATGCGTCAGATTTGCCAAGAATCGGGAGCGGATATCACTTGGAGCGAGATGGTCAGCGCCGAGGGAATTTTTCGCAACCGATCAGCCTACAATCAATCTTTGTCTTTGGCGGAGAAATTCGGCCCTCCGGAAAAAAATTATTGGGTGCAAATTTTCGGCAATGCGCCGGACTCCATGTCTTATGCCGCTCAAGTAATTGAAAAAGAAATCAAACCGCTTGGAATCGATATCAATCTCGGCTGTCCGGTCAAAAAAGCCCAAAAAGCCGGCTACGGAGCGGTGCAAATGGGGAAAATCGACGAAGTAATCGAGATTGTCGAGGCGATAAAAAAATCCACTACGCTGCCCCTGTCTCTCAAAACCAGATTGGGACTCAAAAATTCCGCTGAGATTTTAACTTTTGCGCCCCGCCTGGAAAAAGCGGGAATTGATCAATTGGTCGTCCACGCCCGCACTTTGCCGGGGATGTTTCATGCCGAGCCCGATTGGCAAATTGTTAAAAAATTAAAAACTATTTTAAAAATTACTATTATTTATAACGGCGGAATCAAAACTCCCGAAGACGCTAAATTTTATTTGGAAAAAACCGACTGTCCAACCTTGATGATCGGCCAAGGTGCCATCGGCAATCCTTGGATATTTGGGCAAATCAAAGATTTTTTGCGTACCGGCAATTATTCCCGCCCGGACGAGGAGGAAAAGAAAAAAATAATCTTCAGCCACGCCCGCTTGATACAAAAATATTACGGAGAAAAAGGCTTTATCGCTTTTCGCCCCCAATTGGCGGCTTATCTCCGCGGAGTACCGGAGGCCTCCAAGCTCCGCGCTCAAGCGGTTCGAATTGAAAATTTAAAAGACGTCCGCAATGTTTTAGAAAAAATAAAACCGAGATCCGGACAATAGTCCGAATCCCGAAAAGTGACAGGCGGTTAATGCCCCATGGGGCAAGGATTGATTTCAGCAAGGAGAAGCCCGAAACCGACTTCCTTCGCCAGAAGAGCATATTTATTTCTGTTCAAAAAAGTTTTTAAATCAGAATCCTTTTCATGGCCAAACCTTTTCCTCCATTCGCAAAAAGCCATCTGATTTTTGGTTAAGTAATTTTTAAATCTCCCGATTTGCCTCAAAATTTCAGTATACTCATCTTCTCCGACAGTAAACTTCTTGCCATCAATTTTGATCTCCATACCTATCCTCCTTTCCTTGTATTGAATAAAAAATAACCGATTAAATACTAGCTCAAAAGGCCCAAAAATTCAACCCCCAAGATATTTTTTACCCCGCAACCCCGGTGGGAAATATTCCTGCTTCGAACTGTCTTCTTTGGGGGTATATTTATAATCCTTGCCGTAATTTAAATCTTTCATCAATTTTGTCGGGGCGTTTCTCAGATGCAAAGGGACCGGCAAGTTGCCGAATTTATAAACATCCGCTCTGGCTTGATTGTAAGCCTCGTAAGCAACGATGCTTTTTTTGGATTTGGAAAGATAAATCACGCATTGCGCCAAATGCACATTGCATTCCGGCACCCCCAGTTTTTGGCAACTTTCAAAAACCGCATTGGCCAAAATCAAAGCCGTGTTATTGGCCAAACCGATATCCTCGGAAGCGAATCGCACCAAACGCCGAGCGATATAAATCGGATCCTCTCCGCCCTCCAACATTCGCGCCAGCCAATACACCGCCGCATCGGCATCTCCACCTCGCATCGATTTGTGCAAAGCGGAAATCACATTATAATGTTCTTCTCCGCTTTTATCATACAGTAAATGAGTTTTTTGGGCCGCTTTTTTGATCAACTCGATATCGATTTTTTTTCCGAAATTGGAAGCCGACTCCAAAATATTTAAAGCGTTGCGCGCGTCTCCGTTGGCCAAATTAGCCAAAAAGTTCAAACTCTTTTCATCCATTTCAATTTTGATTTTTCCCAAACCGCGCTCTTTATTTTTCAACGCCTCTTGAATTATTTTTTTCAAATCCCCGACCGCCAATTTTTGCAAAACAAAAACCCGCGCCCGAGAAAGAAGAGCCGAATTAATTTCAAAACTCGGATTTTCGGTTGTCGCTCCGATTAAAATAAGTATACCTTTTTCCAAATAAGGCAAAAGTTTATCCTGCTGAGCCTTGTTCCAACGATGAATTTCATCCAAAAAAAGAATTGTTCTTTTGTTTTCCTCTAAATTTTTTTCCGCCCGAAGAAGAACTTCCCTCAATTTTTTGGCTCCGCTATCGACGGCGCTAACCTTGATAAAATCAGCCTTGGTTTCCCGAGCGATAATTTCCGCCAAAGTGGTCTTGCCGCTTCCGGGCGGACCCCAAAAAATCATCGAAAAAATAGCATCGTTTTCGATAATTTTGCGCAGATAAGAATTTTCGGCGGTGAGCTCCGCTTGACCGAAAAAATGCTCAAAAGATTGAGGCCTCATCCTATCGGCCAAAGGAATATATTTTTGATTATGCATAACTTTTTCCAAAAAATAATCCGCTTAAAATAAAAACGGGGAAAGAAAAGAATCCCCATTTTTATATAAAAAACTTTTTTTACTTCAACAGTTCCAAGGCCTTGTCCAGTTGGGGATCTTGATTGCTCTCGTAATCTTCATCGGTCAAATCCACTTCGATGTCAGGACTGATGCCTTTTTCGTTGATCTGCTCTCCGTTGGGAGTCAACCAGCGCGCTACAGTTATTTTGACCGAGGTTTTATCGGGCAGATCAATCAATTCCTGAACCGAACCTTTGCCGTAGGATTTCTTGCCCACCAAAGTAACATTATCCCGATTGTCCCGCAAAGCTCCCGAGAGAATTTCCGAAGCGCTGGCGCTACCCTCATTGATCAAAACCACTGTTTCGATTGCACTCAATTTATCCTCTCCCCGGGAATAAAAATTCTTTCTCTTTCCTTCCTTATCCTCTTCGATAACCACCACTTTTCCATCGGGCAACATCAAGCTCGCCAAATCAATAGCCACATCCAAATAACCGCCGGGGTTATTGCGCAAATCAACAATAATACCTTTGGTTTCCCTGGGTACTTGCTTCAATAAGCGGTTAAAAACGATGGCGGTATCATCTCCAAAACGCACCACATTAAAATAAGCGATGTTGTTATCTTTCATCTCCAAGGTAACGCTTTCCACCTTGATAAATCCGCGAGTAACGATTATTTCTTTGGTTTTTTCTTCGCTCTCGGCTCGATAAACCGTTAATTTAACCTCCGTCCCGTCTTTACCTCTTATCTTTGAAACCGCATCATCGATACTCATATCCGCCGTCGATTCGTC
>JAZHDF010000027.1:0-6493 GCA_036584565.1 Candidatus Moraniibacteriota bacterium | reverse complement strand
TTTTATTTATACTGATGTTTTTTGCGGAATAGGGGGTTTACCGGTCGGTTCGGCCGGAAAGGCCCTGGTCTTGCTTTCGGGAGGAATCGATTCTCCGGTAGCAGCCTATTTTGCTTTAAAAAGAGGCGTGCGTGTCGATTTTATCCATTTTCATTCGATACCTTATACCTCTCAGGCTTCAAATGATAAAGTGATTAGTCTGGCTAGAATTTTAAATAAATTTCAAAATAAGGCCAGGATTTTTTTGATTCCTTTGGCGGATATTCAAAAAGAAGCGGTTTTAAAATGTCCGGAGAAGTTGAGAATTATTTTGTACCGGCGGATGATGCTTAGAATAGCCGAGGCGGTAGCGGGAAAAAACAGGCAAACGGTTCTTTATACCGGAGAGGTTGTTTCTCAAGTGGCTTCTCAGACCTTGGAGAATATTCGTGCGGTCAATGAGGCGATCAAGATTCCAATTATTAGACCCTTATCCGGTTTTGATAAGTCGGAAATAATAAAAAAAGCCCGAGAAATCGGAACTTATGCGACATCTGTTTTGCCTCACGAAGATTGTTGCACTCGATTTATGCCGAAAAATCCGGAAACAAAAGGTAAAATAAATGAAATTTTAGAGGCGGAAAAGAGCCTAAATATTGCCAAGCTAGCCAAAGAAGCATTGGAGAAAGCGGAGATTATGAAAATTTAGGATAGGATATTATTGAAAACTTTTATTTGGCGGTGTCGGAGCGGTTTTGCGGTCTTGTTTTTGGCAACTATGCAAAACGGTCTTTAAGACCGTTCCGGCAAGATATTTTATTTTCAAAGTCTTTTTATTTTCTTTCGGAAGAGCCTTTTCTTTTTGGAGAATTTTTATTTTTAGATTTTTTCCTCGGTTATATCCGCCGATTTTGCCATCGGAACGAATTACTCGATGACAGGGAATAGTCGGATCGTAATTTTTATTGAGAATATTTCCCACCGCCCTAAAGGCTTTTGGAGAGCCGGCCCTTCGGGCGACCTCTTGATAAGTTAAGGTTTTTCCTCGAGGGATTTTTTTTACTATTTTAAAAATTTTTTCTTGGAAAGCTGAGGGGGTTCGAAATTTAGCCGAACCGGGTTGTTTTTTTATTTTAGTGTGGTTTTTCATAAATTTCAGTTGCTTAATTTGGAAGGCTGTTTTTATTGGGAATATTTAAGCATTTTGGGTAAACAGAAATAATTTTGAGATCCTGAAATGAATTCAGGATGACAATATATAAAACAAAAAGATATAAACTAAGCGCTTTTTAAGGGTGCGTGGAGGAGAGAAAGTTTTTTGATGCCGAATTTTTTGAAGACGATAGTGATATTTTCTTTGTCGCTGGAAATAACAACGCCGTCTCCGAAGTCCGGATGAAAAACTTTCGCTCCGTCGGGATAAGCGGAGGAGGCTTTTTTTCTGGGCAGTTTTTTTTGGGAAAAATTTTCTTTAACAAAGGAATTTTGTTTGGCAGATGTTTGTAGGAGGTGATCGGGGATATCGCTCAAAAAACGGGAGGGTGGATTGCATTGGGTAGAACCGAAAATTGTTCGGAGGCCGGTAAAAACAAGATAAACTTTTTCTTCGGCGCGAGTTATACCGACATACATCAGTCGACGTTCCTCTTCCATTTCTTTGGGTGACAGAATGCTGCGGGAGTGGGGCAAAATTCCCTCTTCCAGTCCGGCGATAAAAATTATCGGAAATTCCAATCCTTTGGCGCTGTGCAGAGTCATAAGGTGGACGGCGTTTTTTTCTTGATCAATTTTATCGGTGTCGGAAACCAGGGAGATTTCTTCCAAAAAAGAATCCAAGCAATCAATCGCCGATTCATCTTGGTATTTTTGAGAAACGCTCAATAACTCACGGATGTTTTCCAGTTTTGTTTCTCCTTCTTCTTCGGATTTTTCGAGCATTTTTTCGTAGCCGGAAAGTTGAAAAACTTTTTTTATCAATTTTTCAAGAGAAGAAGTTTCTTTTAATTTTTCGAGTTTCTTTATCAATCGGCAAAAATCGATAATGGCCTCTTTCTTGGAATTGTTTATCGAGCCGAAATTATTGTTAGATAGCGCGAAGAGTATCGGATTTTGATTTTTTTCTTTTGATAAATTGAGCCATTTTTTGAGAGTGACTTTGCCTATTCCTCTGGGCGGATCATTGATAGTTCTTTCCAGAGCGACTAAATCGGCGGGATTTTGAATTAATCTGAGGTAGGCGACGATGTCTTTTATTTCTTTTCTTTGATAGAATTTTATCCCGCCAATTATTCTATAGGGAATGGATTGTTTGAGAAAAATTTCTTCGATAATCCGGGATTGGGCGTTAGTTCGGTATAGAATGGCAAAATCGGAATAGTTTTTATTATCCGAATCTATTAGGCGAGTGATTTCATCAGCGATAAAAAAAGCTTCTTCTTTTTCATCTTCGGCTTCGAAAGTGGAAATAAGCTGGCCACCCTTTTTTTTGGTCCAAATTTTCTTTTCTTTTTGGTCGACATTTCTGGCGATTATTTCGGCGGCGGCATCGAGGATTATCTGAGTGGAGCGATAGTTCTGTTCCAATTTTATTTCGATGGTTTGCGGATAATCTTTTTCAAAATTTAAAATATTTCTGATGTCGGCTTGACGCCAGCCGTAGATAGCCTGAAAATCATCTCCGCAAACCCAGATGTTTTGGTTTTTTTGAGAGAGCAATTTAATCAGTCGATATTGGGCGTGATTGGTGTCTTGATATTCATCCACCATTATATAGCGGAAAATGTCTTGATATTTCCTTAAAACGGGAGGAAATTTTTCAAAAATTTTAACCGTCAAATAAATAAGGTCGTCAAAATCAAGAGCGTTGTTTTCTTTAAGCGCTTTTTGGTAATTTTTGTATACTTTGGCGATGATCTCTTGATAGTATCCGGTAGCCTCTAGTTCAAAATCTTCCGGATCTCGGAGTTCGTTTTTAGCTCGGGAAATGTTGTTTAGAATATTTTTGGGATTAAATTGATCTTTGTTGATTTCCAGTTCGGCAAAAACTTTCTTAATCAGGGATAATTGATCCTGATCATCAAAAATATTAAAGGATTTATTGTAACCCAAAAGGCCGATTTCTTGGCGGAGGATTTTTACGCAAATATTGTGAAATGTGCCGATATGGGGGATTTGAGAAGAACTTTTTTCTTTGCCAAGTAATCGAATTATCCTTTCTTTCATTTCATTGGAAGCCTTATTGGTAAAAGTAACCGCTAAAATATTGCGGGCGGGAACTTTTTTT
Source organism: Candidatus Moraniibacteriota bacterium (assembly GCA_036584565.1). Taxonomy (GTDB): domain Bacteria; phylum Patescibacteriota; class Minisyncoccia; order Moranbacterales; family UBA9337; genus UBA9337. The sequence goes on along the minus strand of JAZHDF010000027.1, from coordinate 3,231 downwards.
TCTTGAATCAAAAAAACAACTCTATGTGTGAGGGTTTTGGTTTTACCGCTTCCCGCGCCGGCAATGACCAAAACCGGCCCCTCGGTGGTGGTAACGGCTTTTTTTTGGGAAGGATTTAAATTTTCTAGAAGATCCATGAGGGCATTCATAAAAACAATTTAGCATTAAAACATTAAAACAATGGGTTATGAATTGAATTATTTACTTGATTTAATTCTTTTTTCCAGATTTTTTATTTCAGTCCAAAGCATAGCACCTATTTCATCAGACATTTTTATTCCAATAGTATAACTTTTTTTATCTATAAAATTTTCTATTAATGAAAAATATAATAAATACTTAGACTCTTTTAATGACCCGTAGGAAATTTCAAAAAAATTTAATTGTACCGAGGGTCTTTTCCTGGCGTAACCTTCTATATAATTGAGTATTATAGATAATGTTGCTCTTCGGAATTGGGAAGTTGTTCCATACAATTCTTCTTTTGGAAATTTTTTGGTTATTTTAAATATAAAATGAACATAAGTATCCATTTTATATTTTAATTGATTTTTGAAATTATCCATCTTTATATTTTTTTCTGTTGTTTTTATGTTTGATTGTTACTTTGATTTTCGGTGAAATTTTTTGTGCACTTCACGGAGCTTCTGGTTTGTTATATGGGTATAAACTTGAGTAGTCGTTATAGAAGAGTGGCCTAACATCGCTTGGACACTGCGAATATCCGCTCCGTTAGCAAGCAAATCGGTGGCAAAACTATGTCTAAAGGTATGCGGATGAACATCTTTAATTATGCCGGCTTTTCGGGAATAATATTTTACGATTCTCTGAATCGAGCGAGGAGTAAGGCGCAAGTCATCCTCTTTTTGAAAGCCGATTTCATTGGTTCGAATAAAGAGAGCCGGATCGATATCAACCCTTTTATTTAAATATTCTTCCAACGCCTTTTTGGCCGAATCCGAGATAAAAACCACGCGCATTTTTGAGCCTTTGCCGATAATGCTGAATTCCTGAGTTTTCAGGTTGATGTTTCGGATATCGAGGGAAGACAGTTCGGAAACTCTCAGGCCGGCCGAAAAAAGTAACTCTAAAATAGCTCGATCTCTCAAACTTTTGATAGAGTTGCCCTTAGCTGAATCAATAATCATTTGTATTTCTTCAAATTCTAAAAAAGTCATTTCTCTTTGGGGATTTTTGCCTACCTCCAGTTTTTCAGCCGAAAGGGACCCGATGTCTTGTTTGGCCAAATATTTCAAAAAATTTCGGAGAGCGATAATATGGTAGTTTTGAGTTGATTTTTCGAGATTTTTTTGGTCTTTTTCCAAACGATTAAGAAAAAGCCTAAATTCTTTGACTTTTTTCAAGGTTATTTCTTGAGGAGATTTTATTTTAGAAAATTTTAAAAATCTATCTAAATAATGGTGATAATTCTCAATGGTTTTGGGGGCTCGATTGAGATTTAGTTCAAGATACTCTAAAAAATCCTCTAATAATAGTTCAATTTCATTTTTTCTCATAACATTTAGTATTTTATCACAACGGATTATTTTATAACAGACTGTTTTTAGTCCTTATTTTTTTGACTCAAACTAAAGAGCGTCTAATATTATTTTGGAGGCTTAGAATTTTTTACATTTTTAAAAAAGCTTTTAGTATCAAGCTTTTTGAAATGGGATGTGGATAAGCTTATTGACAAAAACAACGGGGGTAAATATACTTGTTTAAGTATAAAAATTAGGGCTTAAATTTAATGAAGGTTGCTTTTTTGTTGCAATTTTCTAAAAATTTGGGCTAAAAGAAAGAATTTTGCTCTATTTGTAAAAAACAAATTATTGCATTTTTTCAAAAAATAGCTGAAAAAAGTAAAAATTTTCAGACCAAAACTTACAACACACAAAGAAAAGTAGCTTTTTTTGTAAAAAAACACAGAACCATTAAATTGCTACATTTATTTAGGAAATATTCCGCTTTGGCGGTGGTTGTTTCGAGCGCCGTTTTGGTAACAGCCACCAATATGGCGGCCGAGGGTCAGTCGGGAAATTTTTTGATTGGTGAGTGGAAAGAGGAGCCTCGAGAGAGGGTGAAAAATAATTTGGCCATGGAGGCCGAGAAAAATAAGGAATCCGCTTTGATGCCGGTTTATTCGGCCAGTAAGGCGGTAAATCCGGAATTCAAAGAGGAGGAAAAGATGGAGTTAAGCAGTTTGGACGGAAAAATAGTAAGCGCTCCTTCCAGTCCGGTTTTGAAGGATCCCGAAGAAGACGGCGGGGTAGAGGTTTATACGGTAAAGGATGGAGATACGGTAAGTACTATTGCTCAAAAATTTGAAATAACAACCAATACGATTCTTTGGGCCAATGATATTGAGAATGTCGATGAGATTAAGCCGGGGGATAAAATCTTTATTTTGCCGGTGGCCGGTTTGACTCATGTAGTTAAGAAAAATGAAAATCTGGACGATATCGCCAAGGAATATAAGGCTGAAAGGGATAAGATAATTTCCTTTAACGACAATATTCCGGCTAACGGCGAGATAAAGGAGGGGCAAGAGATTGTTATCCCCGGCGGTCAAAAAGAAATTCCAACCAGAGATAGAGACGATTCGGTCGGATTGGACAGAAGAACCTATGCTACTCCTCAAGGCGGAGATCCGAAGATTTCCGGCAGTGTCAAACTGGAGGGGAAAGCCGGAACAGGACACCGATTTCCCTACGGTTACTGTACTTGGTATGTGGCGCAAAAAAGATATGTTCCTTGGGGCGGAAATGCCGGAACTTGGCTTTATAACGCTAAAGCGCGCGGCTACAAAACCGGAAAAACGCCGGCAAAAGGAGCAATCTTGGTAACTTCGGAATCTTGGTGGGGACATGTGGCAATCGTCGAATCGGTTGGCAAAGATTCAATCACGGTTTCGGAAATGAATTATAAAGGTTGGGCCAAGACCAGTAAGCGAACCATTTCTACTAAAAATAAGGTGATTAAGGGGTATATCTATTAGTTAAAATAGTTAAAAATTCAAAGTGAAAAATTAAAAGTTATAAAAAAGCCATAGTGGACTTTTTATTAACCAGATAAACACCGGCTTCAGCCGGTGTTTGTGCTTGCCTGCTGGTAGGTGGGTTTATTCCATAAGGCTTTGCTATCAAATTTTTTTTACTAACTTTTTGACAGCAAAAAGTTATCTACCTACCGGCAGGCAGGTCTAACTCTCATCGCTAAAACTTTGTGTTG
>JAZHDF010000026.1:0-6503 GCA_036584565.1 Candidatus Moraniibacteriota bacterium | reverse complement strand
TAATCGAGGTGTCTTTTGTTTACAAGGGAATTGCACTTCAGATTAGAATTTGAGTTACAATCATTGACAAAAACCCTTTTTAAGTGTATTGTTAGCGCAACAAAAACAAAAAAGCTGGGGCTTTGATAGATATATAAAAATAGGGGAGAGTTTCTCTAACTATTAAATAAAAATCTATGAAAAGCGCAATCAAGGCAGTAGACTCCAGTTTGAGGTTGATTTTAACTGTCTTGCAATTGGTTATCAGTACGGCTTTTTTACTCAAGGTTTTCGGTGAGGATAATTTTACGGAAGGCGGAACGGTTGAGTATGTTTTGGCAATTTTACAATTTTCTTCGGGAGAAAGCGCTCTTGATTCGGCGACGGTCGCGGTGGCGGGTCCGGCGACTTTCCTTATTTTGGTCTTGGGTTTTATGTTTTTTTGTCTCGTTATCTTTCGTTTGGCGCCCTATATACTGGAGAAACAAGGGCGACGAAAAAATCGATTTTATTAATTAATTTTTTTATCAAAAAATATGTTAAAAGAATTTAAACAATTTGCCATGAAGGGTAATGTCGTGGATTTGGCGGTCGGTGTGGTAATCGGAACCGCATTTGGAAAAATCGTCAGTTCGTTTGTGAGCGATATTATCATGCCCCCGTTGGGGGTTTTGACCGGGGGAGTGGATTTTTCCAAGTTGGCTTGGACTCTTAAAGTAGCCACCAAAACCGCTCCGGCTATTACTATGAATTACGGAATGTTTATCAATGCGGTGGTTGATTTTTTGATTATTTCATTCTCGATTTTTATCGTTATTAAGCAATTGGATAAATTTAAAAAGAAAGAGGAGGCTAAGCCGGCCGAGCCGAGCAAAGAAGTAAAACTTCTTGCCGAAATCAGAGACTTGCTAAAAAAGGATTAAAAATCCTTTTTTTAATTAATAATTAAGAATGAATAATTGATAAATAATTAAGAATTAGGAATTAATAATTAACAAATAACTTAACTTAAATTTATTCTAATTGTTATTTTTAGTAGTCTTTATTATTTTTATTAATATTTTCTGAATTTCTTCTAAATCAGAAAAAATACTTTCAAATTGTTTTAATTTTAAATAATTCGAATCTTTCAGAATCCTCAACCAATAGCTTGTTTCCCTAGCTTCTTTGTAGGCAATGCTAATTTTGCTCAAAAAATCTTTTTTAGACTGTCCCCCGATAGCTTCTTCAATATTAGCGCCAATAGATGTTCCGCTTCTTAAGATTTGTTTTGATAAAATAAATTCTTTTTGGTTCTCAATTAGATATTTATATAATTTAACGACTCTGATTGCAAAGCTGTAACTCTTTTCTTGAACAATATTATTTTTCATCTCCGTCATTAAAATTATTAATTTTTCATTATTAATTTTTTAATTAATCAATAACTTGGTTATTGAGTAGCTCTTCGGTAATTCTGTTTTGGCAGGATTCGCGGAGTTTTTTGTCGGAGATTTTTTCACAGAGTTTGAAATCTTTATCGGCGATGGCTTGATTTTTATAGCAATAATCTTTTTCCAAATCTTCCAGACTCTCGCAATCGGTATCCGATTCGTCGGACATTTCCAAGAGACCGCAATATTCTTGGCAATATTTCTTGTCTTCTTCGTCTTCGAATTGTTCGCAACCGTCTTCGCAATCTTCGGCCTCAATGTCGATAAAGACATCTTCCGGTACTTCTTCAATCGGAGTGTCGTCCGAGTCGTCGTCATTATTAATTTCGGTATCTTCCGTTTCATCAAGAGAGGATTTTTTATCGGTTGATTTTTCGGAAGAAGTTTCTTCTTGGGGATTGAAATAGCGATCGCTGATAATCGGATAAATAAAATAAAGCGCTCCGCCAAAAAGGGCCAAATAAACAAAAATTAATATCTTGGTTTTCATATTTTTTTACTTTTTAATGTAAGTTATTTGTTATTCGTAGACTTTTTTGATGGTAATACTTTTGTAATAATAATTTAAAATATAATCCCAGTTTTTATCATGATCATCGGCTAAGTCGAGCGCCCCGTGAGCGGAGAGTCCCACCATATGATTACCCTCATTCTCTAGCGTGGCAGTATCTTTGGTGGGATGTTTGCCGTAAGGGTCGTCGACCGATTGGCACCAAGGATAATTATCCGAACCCCAGCGTTCTTCAAAACTTCTGGTTCGTCCATCGGTCCAAGAGCTATAAGGGGTAATAGCGATTTCTCCACGATACATCACAATTCGGCCTTGAGTGGCCTGAGCTCCTTCTCGAATGCGAGTGTGGCCGACTTCCCAATTATAGCCGTAATAAAGTTGGTTGCCGGGAGTGGCATTAACTCTAAATCCGTCTGCGAGAAATTTGGTGCTGAACTTTAGTTTCCAATAGCCGTAGGTTCGGAAAGAGGTGGTCATCACTTTATTGTATTCCGAAGGACCGGTACCGGTAATTTCTCCCATTCCCCAAACATAATGTTCCAGAGGGAGAGTGTTGATAACCCAAATAATTTTGGTTGAAGGATTATAACGTAATTTCATTTTGCCGCGATATTGATCAAAATCGGAGTTAGGTCGATGAGCGTCAAAAATCATAGAAGAATTATCTCCGTCCAAAGCTTCAAAAAAGACTTCTCTGGCGGAAATAATATCGCTGATAGAATCATTGTATATTTTAAGATTTCCGTCGGATTCGTAAGTTACTCGGGTGGTAGTGGTGGCGGGAACATGAGCCACTACGACACCATCTCCGTTTCTAACCAAGTAATCTTTGTTGGCTTCGATTTTAAAAGGAGATTCTTTTAAGTCATCCCGACTGTAGCTCCAAAGTCCGACAGTGATTTCCGGACCCAACGGTCCGCCTCCCAAATCGGCTTCACCCAGATCTCCCGTAACAGTGTTGCCGGAGAGATAATTTTTATAACGGGCATGACCTTCCTTGTATTCGTTGTCACCATATTTTTTGTTTTCGCTTTTATTATATTTTTTATATTTTTTATATTTGGCGTATTTTTTGAGAGGTTTGTATTTGTTTTTATATTTTTTATATCTCTTATAATCTTCATAATATATGGGATTTTTTGTCTGTTTGTAAAGATTGTAGATTTTTTTGGTGGCAACCCGCTCTTCATAACTTTTGTAAGCGTATTTTTCCTTGGCTTCTTTGTATTCTTTATACTTTTTATATTTTTTGTATTTCAGATATTTCTCGTATTTTTCGTACAAATCCAAATCAGCCTCCAATTCGCCGTTGCTGGTGGTGTCGGCTTCGTCGGCATAAGCCCAAAAAGGAGACGTATTTAAGCAAATAAGCGCGGACAATAAAAAGGAAATTAAAATTGTTTTTGTTTTTTTTGTTGGCATTCTTTTTAATTCATTGCCGGTCGCGACTGACGGGCTTAATTTTTATTTAGTTTAAATCCTTGAGCGGTATCTTCGATTTCATAACCTTGCTCTTTTAGCTTATCTCTTAGATTGTCGGCCTCCTGGAAATTTTTGTTTTTTCGGGCCGCTTCTCGTTCCTCGGCCAGTTTAATAATTTCGGCGGGAATTTTTTCTTCTTGAGTCGGTTGGATTTCAAAGCTGAAAACTGAATTTACTTTATTCCAAAAAGACAAAGTGTTTTTAAAATCGGCGGGAGTGATTTTATTTTCGGCTTCGAGCTTGTTGAATTGTCCGATTAAATCATAGATCAAACTGAGAGCCAGCGGGGTGTTAAAATCATCATCCATCGCTTCGGTGAATTTTTCTCTATAATAATCGAAATCAATGGCGGGCGGATTTTCATTTGTGACATCTTTTTGGGTTGATTTTGCTTTGAGATGGTTGATAAATTTGGAAATTTTCTCCAAATTTTTCCGGGCTTGAGATAGCGATTTTTCGCTATAGTCCATTACGCTGCGATAATGAGAGCTGGCAATCCAAAGTCTTATTACGGCCGGATGGTATTTTTCCAGTGCGTCTTTGATAGTGGTGAAGTTTCCCAAAGATTTACCCATCTTTACTCCTTCAACATTGACCATATTCCAGAGTACCCAATAATTAACCATTTTTTGATCGGTCAAAGCTTCGCTTTGGGCAATTTCGTTTTCATTGTGGGGAAAAGCGTTTTCATTGCCTCCGCCGTGGATATCGAAGGTGTTTTCGCCGAGCAGATCGCAACTCATCACACTGCACTCAATGTGCCAACCGGGGTAACCGATGCTCCAGGGACTATTCCATTTCAAAATATGATTTTCATCAGCTTTTATCCAGAGAGCGAAGTCGAGCGGATTTTTTTTGTCACTATCAATTTCCACTCGCGCACCGGCCATAAGCTCATCGGTTTTTCGGCCGGAGAGTTTGCCGTATTGGGGAAATTTTTCCACTGAAAAATAAACCGAACCGTTGGATTCATAAGCAAAGCCTTTATCGATTAATCTTTGGGTAAAGTCGATCATTTTGTCGATGTATTTGGTGGGGCGGGGGTAAAAGCTGGCCGGTTTGATATTGAGCGCTTCAAAATCCTCCTCACAAGATCGGATATAATGATTGGCGATTTCAATCGGATCGATCTTTTCTCTTTTGGCTTTTCTTTCTATTTTGTCTTCGCCTTCCTCGGCATCATTAACTAAATGTCCGACATCGGTGTAGTTCATAATATAGCGAACTTCGTAACCGGAATATTCCAGGTATTTACGGATGATATCCATTGAGACGTATCCGCGGCCGTGGCCCAAATGGCAATGGTCGTAAACTGTCGGACCGCAAACATACATCCCAACCTTGCCGGGATTAATCGGCTTAAATTCTTCTTTTTGACTAGTGAGTTTGTTATAGATTAGCATAGTAGCTTTTTAGAAAATTAGCTTTTTAGTGTTGATAGTAATTTATTTAACATATTTTTTTAATTTCTAATTTCCAATTTCGAATTTTGAATCAATATCAAATGAATTAATTATTTAAACATTAAAAAATTAAGATTTCTTGCCTACCGGCAGGCAGGGATTTGAAATTAAAAATTAAAAATTTAAAATTATTTCTTTATATCCACTTCTTCAGTTTAAATAAAAATATGGTAATCATAGAGAGAATAAACATTATGCCCATATGAATCCAGAATCCGTAAGGGTGGGTACCGAAGGGAATGCCGGCGCTCATGGCCAAAATATTGGAATAAACCGTCATTGGTAGCATTACAGCCGAGAAAATAGTTAAAACCTTCATGGTGAGGTTTAAGTTATTGGAGAGCAGGGAATTGTTGGTTTCTTCCAGGGATTCAATGGTTTCTTTGGCGCTCTCCAGGGAGCTCCAGAGACGAATATTGGTGCCGACCAAATCTTGATAGTAGGGTCTAAGTTCGGGATGGATCAATTTGGTGTCCATTTGCGCCAGGGATTCTAGGATGGATCTTTGAGGTTTGAGGGTGCGACGAAAATTTAAAACATCCCGTTTGGCAATCGAAATTTCTCGAACCATTTCCTTTTCATCCCCGTTGAAAACATGTTTTTCGATAATATCGATATTGCGATGGATGTGATCTAATCGAGGGAAGCAGGATTCTACCAAAAGCTCAACCAGATGATACAGGAGGTGGGCCGAGGTTTCGCTCATATAGATTTTTCTTTTGCCTTCGCTGTTTTGCAGTTTTTCAAAAAATTCGGTTAATTGAAAAATCTTGTGATCGTGTCCGGTAATCAGATGGTCTTTGGTGATAACGATATCCAATTCTCCCGGGTAGGTGGTTCGCTCTATATTATCATAAAGAGGAATGTGCAAAGTCAAAAAAATACAGTTCGAATAAACGGTGGCCTTGGGTCGGATGGTGGGAGTGATAAATTCCTCGATTGCCAAAGGGTGAATGTTGAAATTCTCTTGCAAATAGCGAGTGGTGGAGCTGTCCGGATTCTCAAAATCTATCCAAGTCAATTTTTTAAAAGAAATTTTTTTCATTTTTTTATTTGTTTTATTATTGTCTTTGCGAGTAAATATTGTACTCAATGATTTGTGTGGCAATCTTTTTATTTTGAGATGCTTTGAGGGAGATTGCTTCGGAGTGCCTCGCAATGACGAAATTTTTGTTTTTTTATAACTCAAACATTTTCCAAAAAGATTGTCTTTTTGAAAAAGGAAGTATATCATTATTGTATAACTTTTTCGCTTAAATTGCAAAAAAATAAAACAAACCCCATGTTAAAGAAAATCATACTTTTATTGATTAGATTTTATCAAAAAGTGCTATCTCCGGATCAAGGCTGGTTGAGTTATTTTTTTTCGGAGAGATTTTGTCGTTTTCACCCGACTTGCTCGGAATACACTTATCAAGCTATTGATAAATATGGAATTATCAAGGGCGGTTGGTTGGGTTTAAAGCGGGTAATCCGGTGTCATCCTTGGAATGATGGCGGTTATGACCCTCTAAAATAGTGAATTTTTCGGCCTGAAATTTGTTTTTGAAAATAGCTTGTTTTGAAAAACATTTTTGAGGAGGAAAAAGCGGTTCTTTTTAAAAAGGGAGATGAAATAATGTTTCCGGAAATAGA
>JAZHDF010000025.1:0-6509 GCA_036584565.1 Candidatus Moraniibacteriota bacterium | reverse complement strand
ATTTAATTAGAATTTTACATAAATATTAATTAGTTTGATGGTCTAGAGCCTATTTAAAAATAAAATTATGGAGGAAATAGATAAAGAAGAAATAAAAGAAGCACAAATTGATAAAAAGGAAGAGAAAGCAGAGTCGACCGAAACCAAGAAGCAAAAAAATCCGATTTCTCTCAAGGTTTGGATAATAATAATTTTGGGAATGTTTTTGTCTTCCGTTTTGGGGGGATTTTTCGGCTTTATCGCCGGCGGTTTTTCGGGAGTTTTGTCGGATAGCTTGAAGGATAAAGTGAGCAAAAGCCTGGGCTTTAAAAGTGACAAGAGCGGGATAATCACCGAAAGCGGCAGTGTTTATCGGGAGGAATCGGAAGTTATCGATGTGGTGGAAAAAACTTCCCCCGGAGTGGTCAACATTGTAATTACCAAAGATGTTCCCAAATTTAAAAACAACGGTTTTAATTTCTTCTTCGACCCCTTCGGTTATTATGAAGATGAATCAAGTCGGGAAACCGAGAAGCAAAAAGTGGGGGGCGGATCGGGATTCTTTGTTTCCAAAGACGGCATGATTGTTACCAATAAACATGTGGTCAGCGACACCGAAGCCGAGTACACCGTTATTACTTCCGACGAAAAAGAGTATACGGCTCAGGTTTTGGCCCGCCATCCTTCTTTGGATATCGCCATTATTAAAGTGGAAGGAGATAATTTTCCTGTTTTGAGTTTGGGAGATTCGGAGGCGCTTAAAGTCGGTCAATCGGTGATCGCTATCGGGAATTCATTGGGCGAGTTTTCCAATACTGTCAGTTTGGGAATAGTCTCGGGATTAAAACGAGATGTTACCGCCGGAAGCGGATATGGAGACAGTGAAAAGTTAAGTAACATTATTCAAACCGATGCGGCTATCAATCCCGGTAATTCCGGCGGTCCGCTTTTGGATATCCGAGGCAATGTCATCGGTATCAATGTGGCGGTGGCGCAAGGAGCCGAGAATATCGGCTTCGCTCTTTCGGTCAATGATATCAAAAAAACCATCGAACAAGTTAAGACCAGCGGTAAAATCTCTATTCCTTTTATGGGGATAAGATATATAATGCTGGATGAAGAAATTCAAAAAGAAAACAATCTTCCTTACAATTACGGAGCTTTGATCTCTCGAGGAGAAAAAATAACCGATTTTGCGGTTATTCCCGGTTCGCCGGCCGATAAAGCGGGTCTTTTGGAAAACGATATCGTTTTGGAAATCAATGGCAAAAAAGTGGATGTTGACAATCAGATAAATTCAATAATTTCCTCCATGAGTGTCGATGAAGAAATAACTCTAAAAATTTGGCGTAAAGGAGAAGAAAAGGAGGTCAAGCTAAAATTGGAAGAAAAGAAGCAATAAAATCAGATAAGAAAATATTTAGGATTCTTGCCGGGGTCCAGCTCTCGCAAGAGAACTGGACCTTTTGCAAACTAAAAAATAATTTTCTAATTAGCCGATAGCCAAGGAGCTAGAACGCTAGTTAATAAATATATGGACATCAATAAATTTACTCAAAAAAGTCAAGAAGCGATTCGAGGTGCGCAGGAAATCGCTTTGGGAAAAAATCAGACTCAAATAGACGGAGTACATCTACTCTTGTCTTTGGTAACCCAAACCGATTCGATTGTTTTTACGGTTTTGGGAAAATTGGAGGTGGACAATGAGAAATTAAAAATTGCTTTAGAAAAAGAAATCGACACCTTGCCTAAAATCAAAAATCCCTCTCCCGGTCAGATTTATATCACTCAATTGGCGGGGAGAATTCTCGATCAGGCCGAAAAAGAGATGCAAAAAATGGGAGATGAATTTGTCTCTACCGAACATATTTTTTTGGCGATCTTGGCCAATCCGCCCTTGGATAAATTAATGAATAATTTCGGAGTTGATTATGACAAGGTTTTGGTAATTTTATCGCAGACCAGGGGGCATCAAAGAGTGGACAGTGTCACCCCGGAGGAAAAATTTCAGTCCTTGGAAAAATACACCATTAATCTCACCAAATTGGCGCGCGAAGAAAAACTTGATCCGGTTATTGGTCGAGACGAAGAGATCCGTCGAGTAATCCAAGTTTTGAGCCGTCGAACCAAAAATAATCCGGTTTTGATCGGAGAGGCGGGGACCGGTAAGACTGCGATTGTGGAAGGTTTGGCGCAGAGAATTGTGGCCGGAGATATTTCCGAAAATTTAAAAGATAAAGAAATTGTCAGTTTGGATTTAGGGGCGCTTTTAGCCGGAGCCAAATTTCGCGGTTCTTTTGAAGAGAGGCTCAAGGCTATCTTGAAAGAAATTGAAAGCTCCGCCGGTAAATATATTGTCTTTATCGACGAGTTGCATACTTTGGTGGGAGCCGGGGCCACCGAGGGGGCGTTGGACGCTTCCAATATGCTCAAACCGATGCTGGCCCGAGGCAAGATGCGGACAATCGGAGCAACCACTCTCAAAGAATATCAAAAATATATTGAAAAGGACGCCGCCCTTGAGAGGCGTTTTCAACCGGTTTTGGTCAATGAGCCGTCCGAGGAGGACGCGATTGCTATTTTGCGCGGAATCAAGGAGAAGTACGAGTTGCATCACGGGATAAAAATTACTGACGGAGCGATTGTCTCGGCGGTAAAATTATCCAAGCGTTATATTGCGGACAGGTTTTTGCCGGATAAGGCGGTTGATTTGATCGATGAAGCGGCTTCTTCTTTGCGAATTGAAATCGATTCTCGCCCGACCGAGGTGGATAAGTTGGAAAGAAAAATCCGTCGTTTGGAAATAGAAAAGAAAGCGCTCAAAAAAGAAAAAAACGGCAAAGCTCGGGAAAAAGTTACTCAAATAACCAAAGAGCTCTCCGATCTCAAAGAAAAATCCAAAAAGCTTACCTTGCAATGGCAGTCGGAAAAAGATTTGATCAGCGCTATGCGCAAGCACAAAGAAGAAATAGACAAGCTCAGATCGGAATCGGAAATTTTGGAGCGAAACGGCGAGCTGGACAAAGTGGCGGAAATTCGCTATGGAAAGATTCCCGAATTGGAAAAGAAAATTAAAGAAGAAGGAGAAAAACTGAATAAACTGCAAGCCAAGGGGGCTATTTTGAAAGAAGAGATTACCGAAGAAGATATCGCTCAAGTAGTGGCGCGTTGGACGGGGATTCCCGTTTCCAAGATGTTGCAAAGCGAGATCAAAAAATTGGCCAAATTGGAAGAATTTCTAGCTGAAAGAGTGATCGGTCAAGAAGAGGCGATAACAGCGGTGGCCAATGCGGTGCGGCGTTCTCGGGCGGGGATTGCCGAAGAGGGTAAGCCGATCGGATCTTTTATTTTTCTCGGTCCGACCGGAGTGGGTAAAACCGAATTAGCCAAAGCTTTGACTATGGCGCTTTTTGACGATGAAAAATCGATGGTCAGACTTGATATGAGCGAATTTATGGAAGCTCATTCCACCGCCAAACTGATTGGTTCTCCTCCGGGTTATGTCGGTTATGACGAGGGTGGGCAATTAACGGAAATTATTCGACGCAAACCTTATAGCGTAATCCTTTTGGATGAGATCGAGAAAGCTCACCCCCAAGTTTTCAATATCCTTTTGCAAATTTTGGACGACGGTCGCTTGACGGATGCCAAAGGCCGGACGGTCAGCTTCAAAAATACGGTTATTATTATGACTTCCAATGTCGGGTCGGATATTATTTATAAAAATGATACTCTTGGTTTCAAAGAGAACAAGGATAAAAAACAAAAGTTGCAAGAATCCGAGATGCGCGAGCAAGTTTTAAGCGAATTGCGTCTAAATTTTAAACCGGAATTTCTCAATCGTTTGGATGAGATAATAATTTTTCACCCGCTTAACAAGAAAATGTTGGAAAAAATTGTCGATTTGCAATTGGCGATTGTCAAAGAGCGCTTGCTCAAAAAAGATATCGAGGTTCAATTTTCCGCCGGAACCAAGAAATATCTGACCGAGAAAGGCTTTGATCCGGCCTACGGGGCTCGACCGCTTAAGCGAGTGATTCAAAATGAAATTTTGGACGAGTTGGCTTTGCGAATAATCGAGGATAAAATCAAAAAAGATCAAGTTGTCGAGATTGATTTCAAAAATAAGAAAATTGTGATAAACTAAAATTATGAATTCATTTCTAGACAATTTTCTAAAGAAAACTCTTTGGCTGTGGTTGCCTTTTTATGCGCTGTATCGTTTGACCAAAGAAATTTCAAAAACCGGAAAATGAAAAAAACAAACCTTTTTAATTTTTCTGGTTTCGATTTTATCCCGGTTGTTTTTTGGATGGGGGTGATTTTTTATTTTTCTTCTTTGCGAGGAGAGGCACCCGCGAGTGAGCCGCCTTTGTCTTTTTATATAGAGCGAAAAGGAGCGCATGTGGGGGAGTATTTTATTTTGATGATATTGTTGATCAATCTTTTTTTGCGGAGTTTTCGGACAAGGATAATGACTATTCTTTTTTCCGGAGCGATAGCTTTGTTGTATTCTTTTAGTGATGAGCTTCATCAATTGTTCGTTCCCGGTCGGGAAGGAAAGATTTCCGATGTAGGTTTTGATTTGGTCGGGATATTTTTGGCCGGATTGATCGCTTGGTTTTTATTAAAACCCAGGAAATAATAATATTAAGTTTCTGTGGAGACTTCAAGAATCTGATTGCTGAAAATTTTGCCAAAAACAAAATAATATGCTAGTTTTTAAATAAAGGAGGAAGCAGTACTTTGAAATGGGGATGTCTTTCCGTAAGGAAAGGCTTTTTAAATTATCTCAAAAGAAGGAGGCCTTCAGATGAGTGAAAAAAGAATAGGTTCTGCAAGGAGAGTCTTTGTTTGTGACACCAATGTGCTCATCAACGATCCGAGATGTTTGCAACGCCAACAAAAAACAATCAGGATTCACTTTCATATCCCTTTTTCAGTAATGCACGAGTTGAGAAAAATATCCCAGGAAAGAGGAACGCGAAGGGGTTATAATGCAAAATATTTTCTTGGTTGTTTAAGGGATTTTTTTGATGGTGAGCCGAGTGGAATTATTGAAATCAACAAAGGAAAAAACTTTTTGTCTATTGGGGAGAAGCAAGATTCTCATCCTCAATTTTTAATTCGATACGGTAGAAAAAATTCCGATTTTTGGATTTTAAATTCCGCTTTTCGAATAAAAACTGAAAATCCCAGTGTTAAGGTTTTTTTAAAGACCGAAGATAAAAAATTAATCAGGAGGGCCGATAGATTTGGAATTTATGCGGGACCCTTGGATAACTTTACAAAGCAAAATAGACGTAAGAACCCTATCAATAAAAAAGGAGGTGGGCAAATGACCAGAAAAAAGAATGGTCATCCGGTCTTATTTGCCAGATAGAATAAAATGAATTCGACTCATAGAATTAACCCCAGCTGGGGTTAATTCTTTTTTTATTTTCAATAAATTTTAACGGGCAGGCAATTATTACTTGAAGATTAAGTAAATTAAGCTTTTTCTTTGACTTTGGAGCTTTATTTTTATATACTTAAATAGTTAAAAGATTCCGGATAAATTCGGAAAAAGTTTTTATTTTAATGTTAAAAAATAATTTAAGCCTAGGGAAAATTTATGAAATTTTTGAAAAAAATATTCGGCTCCAATGAAAGAGAAATAAAAAAACTGCAGCCGATTGTCGATAAAATAAACAAATGGGAAGAAAAAATTTCCAAACTTTCCGACCAAGAATTAAAAGGTAAAACCGCCGAATTTAAAGAGCGTCTCAAAAAAGGGGAAACTTTGGACGGGCTTTTGCCGGAAGCCTTTGCGGTGGTACGAGAGGCTTCTCGCCGGATGACCGGGGAGCGCCATTATGACGTTCAGTTGTTGGGCGGAATAATTTTGCATCAAGGAAAAATTGCCGAGATGAAGACCGGCGAGGGTAAAACCTTAACTTCCACTTTGCCGATCTATCTCAACGCTTTGGAGGGTAAAGGGGTGCATGTGGTGACAGTTAACGATTATTTGGCCAAAAGAGATTGTAATTGGATGGGTTTGATTTTTCATTTCTTGGGAATTTCCAGCGCTTGCATAATGCATAACGCTTCTTATCTTTACGAGCCGAGAAAAATCGACGACAATGAAGTTAGTGTGGAGGCGGAAAATTTAAAAGATATTACTCGCAAAGAGGCTTATAATGCCGATATCACTTATGGAACCAATAATGAATTCGGATTTGATTATTTGCGCGACAATATGGCACCCGGCTTGGAAATGATGAGTCAGCGCGAGTTGCATTATGCGATCGTGGACGAGGTTGACTCGATTTTAATCGACGAAGCGCGGACGCCTTTGATAATTTCCGCTCCGGACGCTGAATCCACCAAACTTTATCAGCAATTTGCGCAAATTGTTCCTCGGCTCAAGGCGGAAGTGGATTATAAAACGGATGAGAAAGAACGGAATGTTAATTTGACCGAAGAAGGAATTTCCAAGGTGGAAAAATTTCTCAATATTGATAATCTATACGAAACCGGTCGAATAATTT
>JAZHDF010000024.1:0-6551 GCA_036584565.1 Candidatus Moraniibacteriota bacterium | reverse complement strand
AAGATTTAATTAGAATTTTACATAAATATTAATTAGTTTGATGGTCTAGAGCCTTGATAATTAAGGATGAGTAATTTATAATTGGGGGTTTTAAAAATGTTAGAATTTGGGAATTTGGCGGATGTTAATTAGTTAATTAGTTAAATTGTTTTCTTGTTAATGTGCTTTATTGCTATGTGTTAACAGGATAACTTGATTTATGTTTTTTACGGGTCAAGAAATTTTGGATTTTCTGAGTGTGTGGGGCTACATGATAATTCTGCCATTGATGATTATCGAGGGTCCGGTGGTAACTATTTTATCCGCTATGCTGGCCGCTACCGGTTTTTTAAATCCATGGATTGTTTTGGTTATTTCGATAGTTGGTGATGTTTTGGGGGATGTTATTTTGTATCAAGTTGGAAAAAAGTGGGGCATGCGGTTCGTTGATCGAGTGGGGAAATATTTAGGGATAACCAAGAGGTTGGTTTTAAAAATGGAAAAATATTTCGAAAATCACGGAGGAAAAACTATTTTTGCGGTGAAATCAACCACCGGTTTGTGTTGGGCGACCTGGGTGGCGGCAGGGATTGCCAAGATGAACTTCGGAAAATTTGTCGGTTATTCCATTTTGGGCGGAGTGATCTGGAGCGGATTTTTGGTGGCCATGGGATATTTTTACGGATATATGTGGAGGGAAATAAAACAGTATATCGAATGGGCGGGTTGGTTGGCTATGGGATTGGCTGTAACAACTTTTGTTATTATAACTTTTTATAAGAAATATAAATCTAAAGAAATTATGGGGAATTAGATTTTTTAATATAATTTTTTAAAAAATAAAATATGGCAGATAACTTATCTCAATTAAAGAATAATTTAAATGAGCTTGAAAGAAGAAGGGAGTCAGTATTTGACAAGACGCGTGATTTAGTAAGAGAATTGGAGAAGATGAAAGAAGAAATCCGCGAGATTGAAAAAATAGTGGAAGATATAAAGGATTAATTTTTTCAAAATTTTTTAGCAAATTAAGAAAATTTCTTAAGAGATAGAATTCGAGTTTTTCGGATTTTTGCTTAACTATGGTAAGAAAGATTATAAAAAAAGCAAAGAAAATTTTTTTTGTTAATCCTCAATTGCTTTTTGCCAATGAAAAACATTTGGTTAATAAGCCTTTTTATTTTAAGGGAGATAATAAAAAGGCAGTTTTGCTTTTGCACGGCTGGACCGCTACTCCTTACGAATTGAGGCGCTTGGGGACATTTTTAAATCAAAAAGGTTTTACAGCCTATGCACCGGTTCTGAGAGGACATGGCACAAAGCCGGAAAACCTGGCCAAAGTCAGATATAATGATTGGCTCAATGACGCCAGGGGAGCCTTTGAAAAATTGAAAAGAAAGCATGATAAGGTTTTTGTAATCGGAACTTCGATTGGCGGAACCATTGCTATCGAATTGGCCAAGGAGAAAAAAGAAATAGACGGCTTGGTTTTAATGGCCACGCCTTATCGGATAAAGTTGGAAGAATTGATGATTGTAATTGTCTGGTTTTTGAGTTTTTTTAAAAAATACCGAAAAAAATTTTACCCGCCCACTTTCGGCTCCAGAAAAACAATTACCCGGGTAATTTCTTATCAAATTTATCCGATTGCCAATGTTTTGGAGACAGCCAAAATAATCAGGCGATCAAGAAAAAACTTAAACTTAATCACCCAGCCGTGTTTTTTGCTTCAATCAAAAAGCGATCACATTGTTACTTACAACAGTCTTACTAAGATTTTCAAAAAAATAGCTTCAAAAAAGAAACAAAAAAAATACATTAAAAGGTCTTATCATACTTTTATTTCCGACATCAAAAACGAGCATGTTTTTAGAGATATTCTAAAATTCATAGAATCGATATAGAAAAAGTTCATAAAGTTTATAAAATATTTTATCCGTTTAAATTTTTTGTTGGTATGTTTTAAAATAATCTTATGAATATCGCTATTTTTACCAATAATTATTTGCCTAATCCTTACGGGGTGACGACCTCTATCGAAAGTTTTCGTCGAGAATTCGAAAAAGCCGGTCATACCGTTTATATTTTTGCGCCTCATTTTAAAAACTACAAAGATCAGAATAAGAAAGTTTTTCGCTATCCTTCTTTTGATATAAATTATAAAATAAGTTTTCCTTTACCTATTCCTTTTTCTTTCGAATTGGAAAAAAAAATCCAAAAATTAAAAATAGATATAATTCATGCTCAGCACCCCAATCTCTTGGGGAGTGTGGCTCTGCATTGGGCTAAAAAGAAAAAAATTCCCATAGTTTTCACTTGGCACACTATTTATGATAAATATACTCACTACACTCCGTTTTTTCCTCAAAAATTTTCCGCTCATTGGATAATTGGAAATTCTGTCCGATATGCCAATCGAGTGGATAAAATCATCGTGCCTACCGATTCGGTAAAAAAGATAATTCAAAAATGGGGAGTAAAAAACAAAAATATAGAAACTGTTCCCACCGGGGTGGATGAAGATAATTTTAAAGATGCGGATGGAAAAAGAATAAGACAGGAGCTGGGAATAGAAGATGATAAGAAAATTATTTTATCCATCTCGCGCCTGACGGAAGAAAAAAATGTTATCTTTTTAATCGAAGAAGTTGTAAAGAGTTTAAAAAATAATCCGGAGGCGGTTTTTGTTTTGGGTGGAGAAGGATATCTTAAAGAAAAATTAATCCAAACAGTCAATCGGGTGGGCGTCGGGGAACAAGTTTTTTTTGTCGGTCTGATACCGCGAAATGAAATCAAAGATTATATGGATTTGGCGGATATCTTTGTTTATGCTTCGCAGAGCGAGACTCAGGGGACTATTATTACCGAGGCGATGTATATGGGATTGCCGATTGTGGCGCTGGATTCTTTGGGGGTGGGGGATTTATTGGAAGATAAGCGGACCGCTTTCTTGGTTTCGGAGAAAGAAAAAAATTTTTCCGCCAGATTGAATCAGGCGTTATCTCAAGAGGAAAAAGCTCGAAAGATAGGCGAAAATGCCCAAGCGGAAGCTCTTAAAAAATATACCGATCGGGTATGCGCCTCAAGGATGTTGGAGCTTTATCGAAAACTTATAAATAATTAAGATTATATAATATATGTCTCAACGGGTGAGAGTATAGTTATATTTTAGATGTCTCAATTCGTGTATTTTTCATATTAATGTTTTCTATGATATAATAATATAAAGTCAAAATTATAAAAATAAAAATTATGAAAAGAATAGTTATGGTCTCATTTTTATTGCTTCCTTTTTTTGCTCAAGCATATTATTACGGCAGTCAAGGATATAGCACGGTACCTTATCCTGGCTCAATTGCAGGTGGTGTGGATGCTCTTATGGAGGAAAGAATAAGGAATCAAACTTATGATGTCGGCAGTAGAGATAGTATCGGTGACTCGGATTCTTATAAAAAACAACAATTAGAACATTATGAGGGCAAGGTGAATACTTTCTGTTCGCCCAGCGGGTACATTGCAGAAAGATGCAATAAATATTGTGGTGATCTAAAAGAATGGGGCGGAAAAAGTAATTTATGCAATAGAGAAGGGGTCAGTCAATCAAATGCGGCAGATCAGAGAAAGATTGCAGAGATTAAAAAGCAACAAGAGGAATTTGAAAAACAAAAACAAGAAGAAGAAGCAAGGCAAGAGCTTGAAAGAAGGGAAGGCGAGATAACGGAAAATGTTAATAATATTTTTAGATTGGAGTTTGAGGAAAAAAATGAAAATCGGATAGTTAGAATTAACGAAGCTAAAAATGAGTCAAAGATAAAAGTATTTCTTATCGGATCTGACGATAAAATAATTGATGATTTAAGGAGTGACAAAACCAATATAGAAATACAAATTATAAAGTTAAATAAAATCCTTTCTGAAACAATGAAAGAAGAAAATAAGATTTTAATTCAAGAGAAAATTAATCTTTTTAATGAACAGAAATTATTAATAGAAGGTGTGATATCTGAGAATGAAAATAAGGCGGGAATTTTTGGGTGGGTGAAAAATATATTTAGATATAAATATTGATTTTTCAAATAATTAACAAATGAAATAAATTTTATATTACCGTCTTGACTTATTATTTTTTTGTAGTATATTTTATTTGAAAGGAGATTGGCGCCTTTCGCGGAAAAATTGAATATAAATCAAGGTGTCCGCCCTGGGCGGAAAGCTAGATGGAACCGCGAGAATCCTCGTTCTAGCAATTTAAATTTTTTAGATTGTTTGGGAATGAGGATTTTTATTTTTTATAACAAAATAAATTTTGTTCTAAAAGATAATCCCTGCAAAAAACAGTTCTCAATCAAGCGAAAAGGTAAAATATAAGCCGTAGGCGGCTTAATTAAGGGACTTTGTTAATTTGCCAAAAAGTAGCAAGTTTTGCTGCGTGATATTTTTTATCAAAATTTTAATAATAAATTTTTCTGACTAACTGGCTGAAAAGCCAAGGAGTTAAGAAATTGAAAATATATGTTTCTAAAAAAAGAAAGAGAAGAAAACAATATGATGGAGAAAATCGTTTCTTTTTGCAAGAGAAAAGGTTTTGTTTTCCCTTCCAGTGAAATTTACGGGGGTTTTGCCAATTCTTATTCTTACGGACCTTACGGGACGGAATTAAAAAATAATATCAAGAAACTTTGGTGGAAAAAAGTGGTTCAGGAAAGAGAGGACATAGTTGGAATAGACGGGCCGATTTTGCTCAATTCCAAGCTGTGGGAAGCCTCCGGACATACCAGCGGTTTCAATGATGCAATGGTGGATTGTAAAAAATGCAAAAAAAGGTTTCGCGCCGATCATGTGGTGGAAGAAGCGACCGGTAAAGATTTAGAGGGTCAATTGGAAGAAATGACCAAAGTTCTAAAAGAAGAGAGTATAAAATGTCCGGAATGCGGAGCTTCGGACTGGACCAATGTGAGAAATTTAAATTTAATGTTTAAGACCGAAATGAACGGCTACTATGGAGATGTTTACCTTCGTCCGGAAACCGCCGGAGCGATTTTTATTGAATTTAAAAACATTATCGATTCGATGCGAGTAAAGGTGCCTTTCGGTATCGGTCAAATCGGAAAGGCTTTTCGCAACGAAATTGTAGCCAGAAACTTTATTTTTCGTTTACGCGAGTTTGAGCAAATGGAAATAGAATATTTTATCGATCCGAATGAAAATTGGGAAGAAATTTTTGAGAAATGGTTGGTTTTCCAAGAGGAATTCGCTTCGGAATTAGGCGCCAAGAAAGAAGATCTGAAAAGATATGAGCATGCGCGAGAAAAGCTTTCCCATTATTCTCGAAAAACGGTGGATATCGAATATAAATTTCCTTTCGGTTTTTCAGAATTGTTCGGTTTGGCTCATCGAGGAGACTTCGATCTTTCTCAGCATGCTAAGTTTTCCGGTAAAAAACTGGAATATTTTGATGTAGAAAATAATCGACGTTTTATCCCGCATGTAATCGAACCGACTTTCGGATTGGATAGATGTATTTTGGTGGCTTTGCTTTCCGCTTATAATGAGGAAAAAGTGGATGAGGATAACGAGCGGGTAGTGATGAAATTTCCCAAATATTTGGCTCCGATAAAGTTGGCTGTTTTCCCCTTGTTGAAAAATAAGCCGGATTTGGTCAAGAAAGCTCGAGAAATTTACAATAATCTCAAGGGTGTGTATATGTGTGAATTTGACGATAATGGCAACATCGGTAAGAGATATCGTCGTCAGGATGAAATCGGAACCCCTTATTGTGTGACGGTTGATTTCGAAACTTTGGAAGATAATATGGTGACAATTCGGGAGCGGGATACTATGGAACAAAAAAGAATAAAAATTGAAGAATTGAAAAATTTCTTGGAGGAAAATTTGAAATAAAAAATTTATGAAAATCACAATAGTTGAAAAAAGTCCCACCAATGTTAAATCGGCAAGAGTTTTACTAAATGAAAAATCTCCTTTAAGTCGCATTGTAAGAGAGAACAAAGTTGATTTTTTAGAAATTAAAGCACTCAAAAAAGAATTGATGAATCGTAGAAAATGGATTATTCTAGTGCGTTCTATTATTCAAGAGGCCAAAAAAAACAAAATTGAAACAATTGAAATTAATTGGAAAGATTTGGTCGATTTTAAGGGTTTAGGCGAAGATTTGAGTCAAATTTTTGCGGAGGCGGTATTTATGGCTGATTATGAATTTCGTAAATATAAAAATAAACCGGAGGAAGGCTGGTCTGATTTAAAAGAGATATTTATCGTGGTTTCAAAGAGAGATAAGTCCTTTTCTCGGGCAAAATTTTCTGAAGGACTGACTGTGGCAAGAAATGTTAATTTTTGCAGGGATTTGGCAAACACTCCCGGGGAAGATATGACTCCGGCAATTTTAGCCAATATCACCAGAAAGGCTATAAAAGGTAAAAAAATTAAGATGAGCGTTTTGGATGAGAAGCAGATGCGAAGGAAAAAAATGAACGGGGTTTTGTCTGTAGGAAAAGGAAGCTCATTTCAGTCTCGCTTTATTATATTGCAATACTGCGGAGAGGATATCAGAA
>JAZHDF010000023.1:0-27944 GCA_036584565.1 Candidatus Moraniibacteriota bacterium | reverse complement strand
TGCCTTTGCTTTTGAAATTCAATTCGAATTTG
The DNA here is from genome assembly GCA_036584565.1 of Candidatus Moraniibacteriota bacterium. GTDB lineage: Bacteria > Patescibacteriota > Minisyncoccia > Moranbacterales > UBA9337 > UBA9337. The sequence continues at coordinate 27,912 of JAZHDF010000023.1, read as the reverse complement.
AGCCAGTGAAATATTTTTCGACCGCTCCATTTTTCATAAGCCATTTTTTTAAATATTTTTTTGATGATAGGAGCGCGTTCCGGATCAGGAATCACGATGCATTTTTTGTCATCATTGCGGATGTTGATATATCCGGTTGGAGCGCAAGTCGGCCAGAGCCCCATTTCGCATTTCATCCGAAGCCCCCGTTTTACATTTACCCCTCGATTGTCATTTTCCAGCTTGGCTTGCGAGCCGAGAATCATCAACAAGAATTTTTCATTCGGAGAATTGGTAAATACTTGCCCGTAGGTGCGGATTTCCAAAAGAAGCTTTTGATCCATCAAATCGACCAGTGAACCAAGATCTCCTCCATTCCTGCTAAGCCTGTCCGGAGCCCAGGTTAGGATTCCATTGAAACGGCCTCGCTTGATATCTTCCAGAAGTTCTTTGAATACCGGGCGTTGTCCGGAATCTTTGGCTGAGTGGCTTTCTCTTCTAATGTCCACAATGTCCAGACTTTCACGCTCGGCGATACGGAGCATTTCGTTTACTTGGGAATCAATTGAAAGCACCTGCCGTTCTTCCGATTCTGTTGATTTTCGAGCATAAAGGCAGTAGCGCATAGTTTCCACTTTCTGCTCTTGGGTTTGGCCTGATTGAGTTGTCGGGTTTGCAATATTCATACTAACCAATGAATGACGCAACACTCTAAGCTAGTCCAGACCCCAAACTGTTGATAACTTTATACCCCGAAAAGTCCCTGAAAGCCCTCTAAATTCCTAAGTATTGAATTCAAGTTGACATTTTTTTGGCAATGGCCTAAAATATAGTCATAGAGATAGAAAAAATAGAATATCATATAATATCAGATCCAAAAAAATATATAACCTAAGGTAAGAGTAAAGAGGTAGGAGCCTTAAGCAAGTAATCTCGAGAGAGAACTTAAGGCATTCGTAGGTTATTTAATAAGGGATCTTTTTTATTTTCTTGAAAAGTAAAACAGCTTCCAAAAAATCTTAAAACTTGAAATGTCTTGGTTCTTTTCTCAACTAAATGTATGGGAAAAGAAAGTATTAAAATCACTTTCGTCAAAGTGGCCGATTTAAAAGTGGCCGACTACAATCCCCGAAAATGGGATGATGCCAAAAAAGCAAAGTTAAGAGAAAGCATTGAGCGATTCGGTTTTGTCGATCCGTTAATCGCCAATTCTAATCCAAAGAGAAAAAATATCCTCATAGGAGGTCATTTTCGGTTAAAAGTGGCAAAGGAATTGGGATACAAAGATGTTCCGGTTGTTTTCGTGAACATAGCTGATATCGAAAAGGAAAAAGAACTTAATCTTCGCCTCAATAAAAACACTGGCGAATGGGATATGGATCTTCTTAAGGAATTCGATTTAGGCGTCCTGTTGGAGGTCGGTTTTGATGATGAGGATTTGTCTCAAATCTGGGATGACTCATTGGAAACGGAGGATGATAATTTCCAAGAGGAAAAAGAATTAGCCGAAATCAAAGAGACGGATATTCAGCTTGGAGATATGTTTCAACTTGGTCAGCATAAACTTCTTTGCGCTGACGCGCACGATCCGCAGAATATCCAAAAACTAATGGGCGAAGAAAAAACCTTGTTCATATATTGCGATCCCATCTACAATATCGGGGTTTCGTATGATAAGGGCATCGGCGGTAAACAAAATTATGGCGGTAAAGTGGATGATAATAAGACAGATGCGGAATATCGCGAGTTTCTCAAAAGCGGAATGCAAAGCGCGCTGTCAGTCGCCAATAAGGACTTCCACTATTTCTGCTATTGCGATCAGAAATATATCGGAATGGCGCAGGATCTTTTCCGAGAACTAGGAATTGAAAACAAGCGTGTTTGTATGTGGGTTAAAAATGGACAAAACCCCGTTCCCGGCGTGGCATTTTCCAAATGCTACGAGCCTTGTGTCTACGGAACAGTCGGAAGTCCCTATCTTTCCAAAAGTCTGCAAAATCTCAATGAGGTGATGAATAAGGAAATTGGAACTGGCAATCGCCTGATCGATGATATCCTCGATGAACTGGACATTTGGCTGGTGAAGCGTTTGGCTGGCAATAAATACGAGCATTCAACTTCCAAACCGCCAACACTTCATGAAAAAGCGATTCGTAGATGCACGAAGCCCGGGGATGTGATTTTGGATTTGTACGGCGGAAGTGGAAGTACTTTGATCGCGGCGGAAATGCTCAAGCGCAAAGCCTATCTCACGGAAATTGAGCCGAGGTTTTGTCAGCTGATAATAAATAGGTATGAGAAACTAACCGGCCAAAAGGCCAAGCTAATCAGTAATACAAAAAGTAATGACTAAAATAAATTATGGGGACAAGTTCCAAATCGGCGACCATATCCTGGTCTGTGGCGATGCGTTGGATCCCAAGATTGTAGCCAAAGCGATCGGAGAAAATAAAATCAACGCATTCATTTCGGATATTCCGTATGGCGTAGATTATACGGCCAGTAAGAAAGATTTCAGTAAAGTGAAAGTGGACAAGGATATTCTTAATGACGGGTTTGTTTCTGAAAGCCAATACGCCAAATTCGTGGAGGATCTGATTGTGCCAGTTGTTCCATATCTCACCCGCAAAAATTCCTTCTATATCTTCAATAGCGACAAACAAATATTTGCTCTGCGTGAAGGAATGGAAAAAGCCGGCGTGCGATTTTCTCAACTGATTGTTTGGATAAAAAATCATGTTGTCATTGGCAGAAAGGATTATCTCCCGATGCACGAACTGATCACCTTCGGTTGGTACGGGACTCATGAATTCAAGAAGGCTAAAGATAAATCAGTATTGTTTTGTCCCAAGCCCAGCAAGAGTGCGCTTCACCCAACGCAAAAACCGGTGAGTCTGATGAGGAGGCTGATTCTCAATAGCACCTCCATCGGTGATGTCGTGTATGAACCTTGTGCAGGATCGGGATCTACTGGAATCGCTTGTGAGCAGACCAAAAGAAAATGCGTGATGATTGAATTTGATCCGGAATATTGCCGGACGATTATTGAACGCTTTGAAAAGTTAGGAGTGAAAGTCAAGAGAGAAACAACTAATACGCAAAAAGATGAGCAGTAAAAATACTAATGCGGTGAAAAAGCGAACTGCTGAAGACAAAAAAGCTATTTTGGAACAACTACGCAAGTTGCCAATCGTCCAAGTTAGCTGTCAAAAAGCAGGCATCAGCCGGGCAACTTATTATCGCTGGTTGAATCAGGATAAAAAGTTTGCCAAAGAAGCGGAAAAAGCGATTGCGGAAGGTGTGGAAATGATAAATGATTTGTCGGAATCACAGTTGATTACGGCGATCAAAAACCATAATTTTTCAGCCGTCCGTTTTTGGCTTATGAATAGGCATAAGGCTTATACCAATAAGGTTGAGGTCTTGGAAAGAGGAAATAGCATTAACCAAGAATTAACTGCCGAGCAAAAGAAAATTGTGAGAGAAGCTCTCCGATTGGCTTCAGCTGGCACAAAAAAAGATGATACAGAACCAACAAAGCCAAGTAATTAAGAAAATACTGGCCGACCGCAATTTGCGCGTCACCCTAACTCAAGAAAGTCATTATTGGTTTTTCCCGACATACTTCCCTGAGTATGTTATCTATGAAACTGCAGGCTTTCAAAAAGAACTGATTCATATTACTGAGGACGATTCCATCAGGAACGCGGTGATCGTTGCCTTTAGAGGATCGGGCAAGTCTACTCTGATGACCATGTCGTATCCGATCTGGTCAATAATTGGGAAACCAAAGAAAAAATTTGTGTTAATTTTGAGCCAAACTCAAGCTCAAGCCAGATTGCACTTAGCTAACCTCAAAAGAGAATTGGAAAGTAATCTTTTGCTAAAAAGAGAGCTGGGTCCGTTTGAGGAAAAGAACAATGAATGGGGCTCAACCTCTTTGGTTATTCCCAAATTCGGAGCGCGCATAACCGTTGCTTCCAGTGAACAGAGTATCCGTGGTATTCGTCACGGCGCCCATCGTCCCGATCTCATCATTTGTGATGATGTTGAGGATTCGAACTCAGTCAAAACAAAGGAAGGTCGAGACAAAACCTATAACTGGCTTACCAGTGAGGTTATTCCGGCTGGTGATAAAAACACCAAGCTTATCGTAATTGGCAATCTTCTGCATGAAGATTCGCTACTGATGAGATTGAAGAATAACATTGAGGGACAAAAGCTCAACGGTGTGTTCCGCGCTTATCCTTTGGTGGACGACAGTGGCAATATTCTCTGGCCCGGGAAATTCTCGGACGCTTGTGAAATTGAAAAACTGCGCCAGACGATCGGCAATGAGCATGCTTGGCAACGGGAATTTATGCTTAGAATTATTTCGGATGAAGGTCAGGTCATATATCCGGAATGGATTCATCACTATGATAAGTTGCCAGCTGAAACTCCGAACTATGTGGTTACAGGAATTGACGTGGCCATATCCCAGAAGGATACGGCAGATTATACAGCGATGGTATCAGCTTGCGTTTATGGCACGGGAAACAGAATGCGCATCTACATTCTGCCTAACCCAGTCAATGAACGGCTTAATTTTCCACAAACCGTGGAAAGAGTGGAAACACTTGATAAATCGCTTAAGAGTATAACCTCCCATCGGATTTACATTGAAGATGTCGGCTACCAAGCTTCACTCATCCATCAGTTGAGGATTAAGAATGTAACAGCTGAAGGCGTCAGTCCTCACGGATCAGACAAGAGGTCGCGCTTGGCTCTCACTGGAAACCTTATCTTCGACGGAAAGATATTCTTTCCGTCACAGGGAGCCGAACAACTAGTTAGGCAACTGACTGGGTTTGGCACGGAAAAACACGATGATCTGGCTGATGCTTTCGCTATTCTGGTTTTGAAAGTGATTGAGAAGAATCGCTTTATGGGTGGATTTCTGATAACTGGGTCGCCCTTGCCTGATTTTCTGCGATAGAGTCTTATATTTAAGGGTTTACTAAAGCCGTAATTTGTTGTAAACTTATGGTAAGTTTTGATTATGGAAAAGAAAACCAAGAAAATTGATAGTTTGCCCGAAATACTCACGCTTCAAGAGGCGTGCGAAATTCTCAATTGTCATCCCAATACTCTCCGCAATTGGGATAATGAAGGCACTCTAAAAGCCATTCGGTTCGGGAAGCGTGGCGATCGAAGGTATAGAAAAGAAGATATTTTGGCAATTATAAATAAGCGCAAATAAAAATATGGCATCAATAACAAACGAAAAAGATAATAACCTTTCATCGGCGTTAAAGAATATACTTCCGTCATCGGACAAGCTTGACGCACTGGTTGGTTATTTCTATTTTTCCGGCTTTCAGGAAATATACAAAGAATTGCAAGATAAAAATATCAGAATATTGGTTGGAATGGAAATAGATAAAAATATTCTAAATAAAATATCTTCGGTTGATATAAAAAATCTTGATAACTATCTGACGCCTCAAGCGACAAGTTCAAAAATTACCAGCAAAGAAAATTATTATAATGAATTTTCGACAGTATTTAACAAGACGGATTTATTCGATAATGATGAATCTCTGAAAGCCTTTGATATATTTATTGGAAAAATAAAAGACGGGTCGTTGGAAATAAGAAAAACTGCGACAAATCAGCATGGTAAATTTTATATCTTTCATTACAAAGAAGAGTTTTCACAAGGAGGTCTTCAAAAAGGAGTTGTGATTACCGGTTCAAGCAATCTGACTTATAGTGGGCTGAAAGGACAAGGTGAAGAAAATGATATATTGAGAGAAACTCATTACTATGAGCAAAAACTTTCCAGATTTAATGAACTATGGGAGGACTCGGAAAACATTATTATTGCGAGCAAAGAAACTGCCGATGATTTCTTGGACAAAATCAAAAAAAGAATTTGGCTATACTCCAAGCCGAGCCCATATCATCTTTATCTTCGTGTGCTGGATGAATATTTCAGAATCAAGGATGTGGAGAAAATGAAAACCCCTCAAGAAATAACGGACGGTCGTTTCTATAATTTACGTTACCAAGTCGATGCGATTAATTTGGGTATAGATCGGATACAAAAATTCGGGGGAGTTATTATCGCCGATGTGGTAGGATTGGGCAAAAGTATCATAGCCTCGGCAATCGCTCATAATATGGGGCTAAAGACTATAGTAATCGCACCTCCTCACCTGTGCGATCAGTGGGAGGATTATAGGAGTGACTTTAATTTTAATGCGCGCGTATTCAGTACCGGAAAAATAGAAGAGGCTCTCAATAAATATAAGGATAGTGAAGATGACTTGTTAATAATTTTGGATGAAGCGCATAAGCACAGGAATGAAGATTCTGAATCATACAAAAAACTCCATCAATTGTGTGCCGGACATAAAGTAATAGCCTTGTCCGCCACTCCCTTCAATAACGATCCCAAAGATATTTATGCGATTATAAAATTATTCAACACTCCGGGACAGTCAACCTTGAAAACCGTTGAAAATTTAAGTATGGAATTTCACGGTCTTTTTAAGGAATATAAAAAAATCAGAAGAGATTTGAGATCGAAAAAAGCCACTCCCGAAGAGCTGAAAATAACCGAGCGATCAAGTAATGTGGCTGACAGGCTAAGGATGATGATAGAGCCCTTGGTGATAAGACGTTCAAGGCTTGATCTTGATGCGATTGAAGAATACAGAAAAGATTTAGAGAAACAAAATGTTTCTTTTGCCAAAGTGGAAGATCCTGAGCTTTTGGAATATGATTTGGGCGACCTCTCGGAACTATATGTTGATACTTTAAATAAAATTTCTTCCGAAGATTCAGGATTTGAGGGCGCAAGGTACAAGCCGGTTAAATACATACGACCCGGTTCAAAATTCTTTGAAAAACTCAAGGAAGAAGGAGAATCTGCCGATGAGGCCCAGCAGAAAATAGGACAGGCGCAAACCAACGTTGCGAAATTTATGAGACGCTTACTGGTCAGACGTTTTGAAAGTTCTATCTATGCCTTTGATAAATCATTGAATAATATGATTTCTTCTGCGGAAAAGATGATGTCTTGGCTCAAGGAGAGAAAAGAAGTCCCTGTTCTTAAAAAAGGAAACATTCCCGAAATAGAAGATCTTGAAGAAATGGACGAAGAAGAAGTCGTCTCATTGATGACCGGCTTGGAAGAAAAAGGGATGATAAGGATTCCAGCAGAAGAGCTGGATGAAAATTTTGAAAGAGATTTGAAAAATGACATAGATATTCTTAAGCAAATTAAAAAAGATTGGTTTGACACCAATAGAGATCAGGATGATCCCAAGCTTGATTTGTTTGTGGGCAAGATAAACGAATTGCTGGCTGAAAATAAAAACAGAAAGATAGTCGTCTTTACGGAATTTTCGGATACCGCCGATTATCTCAATCAAAAATTCAAAGAAAATAAATTCAAGAGAGTTTTTAAATACAGCTCAAGCGATTCTTCAAAGGAAAATAAGAATGTCATCAAGGTTAATTTCGATGCCGGACTGCAAGCAAGCGAACAAAAAAATAATTTTGATGTCCTGGTAGCGACGGATGCGATATCTGAAGGTTTCAATCTTCATCGAGCCGGTGTCATTATCAACTACGACATTCCCTATAATCCTACTCGAGTGATTCAAAGAGTCGGGCGAATAAACCGTATCAATAAGAAAGTTTTTGATAAATTGTTTATTTTGAATTTCTTCCCGACCGTTACGGGTGAAGAAGAAGTGAAAACCAGAGCGATTGCAAGCCTGAAGATGAATTTGATCCACAGCTTGATGGGAGAAGATACTCGTTATCTGAGCAAGGATGAAGAGCTGAAGAGTTATTTCGTCAAACAATTCGAGGAAGAAAATTCCAAGTTCGAAAGCAGATCATGGGATGCTCCGCATAGGAACGAATGGCTTAATTTTTTAAATGATGTCGAGTTAGTGGAACAGGTTCAGAAAATACCGCATCGTACCAGAATTGCCAGAAACAGAAATGGAGAGAAAAACATTATCGCTTTCGGGAAAAGGGGTCATAATTATATTTTTGCCAATGGCAAGGATGAAATTGATATAGATTTTATTTCTCCAGAACTTGCTTTGGGAATGTTCAAGGCTGATGAAGAAGAAAAACCTGTTGATACGACAATCAATTTCGATTCCGTTTATCAGAGAGTCAAGCAACATATTTTCAAAGACAATACCAGTCCGACAATGGGATCAAAATCCCGCAGATATGACGCTTCCACCAGACTGGGAATGTTGGCTGATTTATATCCTGCCGGAAAAGAATGGTGCGATGACGTGATCACGATTATCAAAGACTTTGATGCTTTGCCGGAAGGTTTGCTAAAGGATTTGTCAAAGATAGATTTCAATAAAGAAAACCCGAAAGAAGTTTATAAAAAATATCAGGAATTGATACCCGAGCATTATATTGCCGGCATATTCAAGATGGCCGAAAAAGCCAAGAGTAACGACGAGTTAATCGTTTTATCGGAGCAATTCATATAGTTTTATGCAACTGAACAAAGCTTACAACAAAGAAGACTTCAAAGATTTTCTAACCGGCTTTTTGCCGAATGATTTGGAATTAAATGAAAAAGAGCTGGTTATCGGCGACAATTGTAAAAACATAAGATCCGGACTTGTTTTGGGAGAATCCAAATTACTGGGAGTAAAGATTCTGTACTTGGAGCATGAAAAAGAAAAAGATCCGCGTGTTGCCTTGACCACTGAAGCTTTCAAGATTTTGTCCGAGAACTGGGCGAAGAAGGCCTTGGTTGTTTTCAATAGCAAAAATAGCGAAAACTGGCGCTTGTCTTTGATGACGATTTCTTTCGATATAAATGAAAAGAACAAAATAGTCAGCAATCTATCAAATCCAAAGAGAAAATCTTTCTTCCTTGGTCCGAATGCAAAAATAGCGACTGCAAATCAATTCCTTTTCAGCAAAGGAAAAGTGAAGGACTTTGCAGATCTCGAATCCCGCTTTGATGTGGAAATTGTTACTAAGGAATTTTTCAATAACTACAAGAAGCTATATACAAAGCTGCTGGATTACCTTAAAAATGATAGGGCTTTCAACGTATTTTCCGCAAAGCATGGATTGGAACTGGAAATTTTTACAAAAAAACTTCTCGGTCAAATTGTATTTATCTATTTCTTGCAGAAAAAAGGCTGGCTGGGTGCGAAGAAGGGAGAAAGTATTTCGAACGGCGACAAGACATTTCTGCGCAGTCTTTTTGAAAAATGCAAAAATGATGGAGAAAATTTCTTCAATGACTGCCTAGAGCATCTATTTTATAATTGCTTGAATAAGCTTCCGGAACGCGCCGGCAGTTTTTATCGCGAAAAGTTTGATTGCCAGATTCCATTTTTGAATGGAGGACTTTTTGAACCGATCAATGATTATCACTGGCAGGATGAATTTATAAATATTCCCAATGAAATTTTTTCAAATGATAAAGACGGGATTTTGGATGTCTTTGATCTATATAATTTCACCATTGATGAAAACACCCCGGACGATCAAGAAATCTCGGTTGATCCGGAAATGTTGGGGAAAGTTTTTGAAAATCTCCTTGAAAGCAATACTCGCAAAGGACAAGGGGCTTTTTATACCCCGCGCGAAATAGTCCACTATATGTGTCGCGAAAGCTTGGTTAATTATTTAGCTACAAATCATTCAAATTTATCGGAAGAAAATATTCGAAATTATATCAATTATGGCGATAGTTTGAGCAGGGATATTGCGGAATTGGGAAAAAATTGGAAAGGAGAATTTTTTACTCCCGGACAATTCAGTGAATTAAATGAATTATTAAGAAACATCAAAGTTGTGGATCCTGCTTGCGGTTCAGGTGCTTTCTTGGTTGGAATGTTGCAAGAAATTGTAAGACTGAGAACATTTTTACAACTGACGCCTGATTCTGAGTTGTTTTCAGATTCCAGCAATTCAATTAAAGAATTAAGCACCTATGACTTAAAAAAGGAAACTATCCAAAACTGTCTTTATGGGGTGGATATAGATCCCGGAGCGATTGATATCGCCAAGCTTCGATTCTGGCTTTCTATCGTTGTGGAGGAAAATATCGAAGATATCGAACCTTTGCCTAATTTGGATTACAAAATTATGCAGGGCAACAGCCTCTTGGAAGATTTGGTTATTGGCGATAGCGTGATCCCTTTGAAATTCGAAGGAAAAAAGAAAATTGATGGACGGACAAAAGAAAAAAAGGATTTGTTCAGTGAAAGCCATCAAGCGAAACTTTTTATTGATGAAAGTGAGGCACTTGTGGAAAAGCTGGAAAGATATCACACGGAATATTTCAATATTACCGATCCGGAGAAAAAGAAAATTTTGAAAAAGAGAATTGATGGCGTTGAAGACGAATTGATTCAAAGCAAATGTCATGAGGAAATTGAAAGAGCCGAGTCTTTCATTAAAAACAATCCTACTGATAGTAAAAAAATTCTGAAGTACACAGAGAAGATATTGGCAATCAAGGAAGTTTTGAGAAAATGGAAAAAGGATCATCTCCGGCCATTCTTCCCTTGGAAACTTCATTTCGGAGAGGTTTTTAACCGAAAAAACAGAGGCTTTGATATTGTTATTGCAAATCCTCCGTATGGAGCAGACATAGATAAGAAGGAGCTAAAATTTATCAAAAGCAATTTAACAGATACAAAGAATGGCAACAGCGCTGCTGTGTTTATCGATTTTGGAAAAAATAAATGGATAAATGAATCAGGAACTTTGTCATACATTGTTCCCAAGTCTTTATTGTATTCAGAGGCATGGCTTGATTTAGTCCTGTCTATGCTGGAAAAAATTCCATTTGTGGTTGATGTAGAGAAGGCTTTTGAAAATGTAAAACTTGAGCAAGTAGTGTTCATGTATGGAGAAAAAATAAAAACAAATTATTACACCGGCTACAAATTTTTGAATAATATATTCTTGAGATCAACAAAAATAGAAAATTCGTTGGTGAAAAAATACAAAGCATTGATATGTGATGTTTCCCAGAGTGAATTGTTTATTGGAGAAAAAATACTTGAAAATGACATAGAATATCTTGGTGCTATTTCCGAAACCAAAAGAGGTGTAGGCTTACAAAAACATCTTAAAAAAGATGGAGAACACCCCGTTATTGGTGGAAAAAATATTTATAAATTTGGTATAAATGGATGCAAAGGATATGTTTGTGATGATGATCTTAATAGCAACAAGAATAAATTAGAATTTTTAAAACAGTCGAAAATTATTTCTCAAAATATCGTAGCTCATATTCAAAATCCATTTCCGCATATGATGATAATTGCCACCCTTGATGAAGAAGGAGTGATATTCGACCTAGATACTGTTAATAATACAGTTATTACAAAAAAGGAATATGATTATAAATTCATACTCGGACTATTGAACTCAAAACTAATAAGTTGGTATGCTTACAAGTTTATTTATTGTTCCGCTATCAGAACTATGCATTTTGATAATTATTACGTCGGAAAAATACCAATCATAAAGGCAGAACCAGAACAACAGAAAGAAATTATAGGATTGGTAGATGAAATTTTTAAACTTACGAGATCAGAGGTGTATGTAAGTGATCCGGAAAAACAAGCTGGCGTTCTAAAATATGAAAAACAATTAGATCAAATGGTTTATGAATTGTATGGATTGATTGATGAAGAAATAAAAGTTATTGAAGGGGAATAATAAAACAGGAGACAAAATGTCTCCTGTTTTTATGTTTAACCCTTGGAACTCTTAGGGTCTTTGCTTTTTGGAAAAGTTCTTTCTTCTTGAAATTTCCCGTCTTGCTTTTGGATTTTGACTGATCCGCCTTCTTTTCCCAGCACTTTTCTTAGTGCGCCTCCGGCGGTAGCTTCCTCCTTAGTCTCGAAAGTTTTTATAACCTTGTCGGTCTTGTCATTTTCGAGTTCCCATTTATCCTTCTTCTCGTTGTAGTCGAGCGTGTACTTGGGCAATCTTGCCATACAGTTATCTTAATAATTATTCCCCAAATTTTAAAAGTGTGCTATCCTTTAACTATTAAAAGAGCTGTTGGATATCGACCAACACATTTTCAAGAGCGGGCTGCAACCCGCTTTTGCTTTGGATTACCTTTTATTTTAGCAAAAAGTAGTTTGTCTTGTCAAGAAAATAAAGTGCTTATTGACAAATAATAACAAAAGGATTATCCTAAAATCATGATGCACCCAATTCAACAATCATTACTGGAGTATTCAAAGGAGCATAATCTCGCCCAGATGACTTTTCGTGAAATTGCCAAGGGTATTGGTCTGCCCAATGAATCTCCCCAGAAAATAAAACACCACCTTTTCCAGCTGCAAAAGAAAGGGTTTGTTAAAGTTGATCGAGTGAAGGGAGTCATGGAAAAAACTGCAATGGAGCCGGGATGGGCAAAAGGGATGTTTGAAAAAACAGCTCGTGTTTTTTCCATACCTATTATCGGGACTGCCAGTTGTGGGCCGGCGACCATTTTTGCCAAAGAAAACTTCACAGGATTTTTGCGTGTTTCAGGAAAATTAATACATCAGTCTAGTCCGACTGACCTTTTTGCTATTCAAACGGATGGACATTCTATGAATCAAGCAGAAATAAAAGGGAAAAAAATTGAAGACGGCGATTATGTGATTATTAGAAAGGACGAATCGATTCCAGATAATAATGAAATAGTGCTGGTAATAGTTGATAATAATGCGGTTATAAAAAGATTTATTGATGACAAAAAAAACGGACAAGTGATTCTTAAATCAGATTCGTCTTATAATTATGAGCCGATATATCTTCATCCAGAAGACGAATTTTTTGTAAATGGAAAGGTTGTCGGAGTGATAAAAAATAAATAGCTAATAAATTTAATTAAAATAACATGAAACAAGAAAAAGAGACTGTTATCCATATTGATAACAAACCCTATAAAACAAGCAAGGGCTCAATGACTGGCGCAGAGATACGTTTTTTGCCAGAGCCAAATATTGGTTCTGATCGAGATTTATTTTTGGTAGTCCCGGGTCCTCAAGATGACAGAAAAATTGGCGATGATGAGTCAGTAGAGCTTCATAATGGAATGCACTTTTATAGCGCTCCTACTAACATCAATCCAGGGAAGTAAACATGAATATTTTAGAAGAAGACGAGGAATACTTGTCCCAGAAAGGATACAAGTGGGAGCTTTTGGCCGATGGAGAAAATGGCGCTCTGATTATCAAAGACTACCCGGTAAACGAGAATGTTTTTGATCGTCCAAAAATTGACCTGCTGATAATCATTCCTGCTCAGTATAATAATGCCAAGCTGGATATGTTTTATGTTGATCCTCCGCTAAAAAAGAAGGATGGTAGCTATCCTAATGCAGCCGAACATTTCGAAGATCATGTGGGCAGGAGGTGGCAGAGATTTTCTCGCCATTTAAATTCTTGGCTTCCAGGCATTGATTCCCTGGCAGGATTTATGTCGCTAATAAGTAAAGAGCTTCAAAAAAATAAGTGAAATACAGCATAATATTTCTTGATGAGGATTACGATAAATTACGGAAGGAAATTTTTAACTCTTTCAATTTAGAAGGAGCAGCTTTTCTTGTTTGCGGAGAAAGTGCGTCTTTCAAAAAGACCAAACTGATCGTTCGTGAGGTCATTTCTATTTCCAAAGAACATATTTTAAGACAGGCGCATGATGGACTTTCAATTGATTCTCAATCTTATGCAAATACAGTAAAAAAGGCAAACCAAGAAAACGCAAGTATAATATTTGTTCATTCCCATCCGGATTCTTATTTTAATTTTTCAAGACAAGATGAAAAAGAACTGAAAAAGTTGCATGAGTTTTTTGCCGAAAGATTGCCGGAACGCAATCATGGCTCCTTAGTATTAACTAAAGAGAATAAGTTTTCTGGTAAAATTTGGAAAAATAAGAGATGGAAAAAAATTGATGGAATAGCGATCATTGGAAAGAGATTTAGATTTTTAAATTCGGAACAAACTGAATTTAATCCCAGTTTTTTTGATAGGCAAGTCTTAGTATTTGGAGATAAAATGCAGAAATCTTTCCAGTCTCTTCATATCGGCATTGTGGGAGCTGGCGGAACTGGTTCATGCGTGGCGGAGCAAGTCGCTCGGCTAGGAATTGGACAGATTTCTATTTTTGATGATGATAAATTGGAAAAATCAAATATTAGTAGAGTTTTTGGATCTACCATAAAAGATGTTGGAAAAAACAAGGCTAAAATAGTTGCCAAACATATTAAAGATATTGGCCTGGGAACAAAAGTGAATGCGTATTCGAAATCTATTTGCGAAAAAGAAACAGCAAAAAAACTTCGCAACTGCGATATTATATTTGGATGCAGCGACACTCATAGTTCTCGTGGAATTCTCATGAGGCTTTCTCACTTCTATCTTATTCCAATTATTGACGTGGCCGTCTTAATAAATTCCATAGATGGTATAATAGAAGAAATAGTTGGCAGGGTGACAACTATATTTCCAGGCGAAGCTTGTCTCTTTTGTAGAAAAAGAATAAATCCGGAGATCATAGCTCTTGAAGGAATGTCCGAAAAAGATAGGCAAAAGAGAATAAGCGAAAATTACGCACCTGAATTAGAAACAAACGATCCATCAGTGATTGCTTTTACGTCGGCAGTATCCTGCCAAGGAGTAACCGAGTTATTGCATCGCCTGACAAATTTTAAGGGCGCGGAATACAATTCTACAGAAATGTTAATGTTGTTTGATAAAAATTCTGTTCGGACAAATAACATTGACCCCGAGGATAGATGCTTATGCATGCGCAGGGACACTTTAGGGGTTGGAGATAAAAGAGATTTTTTAGGCCTTGTCTGGCAAAAATAATATAACGAGATGAAAAATATTTTTTATTTAATACAAAAGCGACTGGCATTGATTTTCCCAAAGCGTCCTTTTAGGTATGTAGGGGTTAAATTTTTTGAAAACGGACAATCCTTTAATTATGAACTGGGTAGAAAAAATATAATCGTAATAGGCGACAGAAATAATCCGAAGTGGGCTCATTTTTTATGTCCCTGTGGATGCAAAAATCAAATATCGCTCAATTTAATGAAGAGCTACTATCCCAGATGGAAATTAAGATTTAATGCTGATAATACTGTAAGTGTTTATCCATCTATTGATAATATTTCATGTGGTAGCCATTTTTGGATTAAGCATAATGAGGTTTATTGGGCTAAATATGATATTTGATGATGTAGGAGTTTTTTCATGTAAGCATTAAAAAATAATGGAACCATCTGAAAAATACATAAAAGAATTCCAAGAGATATACAAGAAAGAGCATGGCAAGGAATTGACTTGGGAAGAAGCGGCGGATGGCGCTCGCAATCTGTTGAATTTTGTCGGTATTTTATATGACTCCTACAAAGAGGATTGTTTCCGCAAGCGTAAGCTCAAGGATTACCCAAAAGGATTTCATTTGGACGACGGAAAAACATATAGTTGCCGGATTTGTCGGGAGCATATTTCAAATGAGCAGACTTGGTGGGATGAAGGTGGCATCAAATGTCTTCATTGCCAAAAGGCATTGGACAAAAAGATTATTCCCAAAAGTGTTTGCAAGGATGATGACTCTTGGTATGCAACTTGGGAATTTGATTACTATTTCAAAATAAAGACTCCGACTGTAAGAAAGTTTGTCAGGCAAGGAAAACTAAAGCCAAGAATAATAAAAAACAAAGACACAGGAAAGCCTCACTTTGAATTATTTATGATCAAGGACAACAAAGACGTGCTTCCCAATAAGCCAGAAAGCTATCTTGTGAAGGATGAACAAAATAGAGTTCATGTTGAATATAAAAACGTCGATACATCCAAACTGATTGGAAAAGATAATAATATCATAAAAAAATAATATGGAAGTTATACCAGTAAAAAAACAAGATATTCCCTTTAAAATAAGAACTCGAAGTTTTTTGTTTAAGTTTTTTTGGCCGTTTTTTGGAGTTATTCTAACGACACTTTTTTTCTTATCGGTATATTTTTATACAAATATCCATTTGGCTGTTACATTTGGAATTGTATTTATTTGTATTTATTTGGCTTTATTTAGATTTCATTTCTCCGGGAGCTATCTTTATTAGGAGATTTTTAAAATCAAAGCCTAAAGAGGCTAAATTAATGGATGAATTCAGCAGTTCTTATTTATATATAAATAGCGGGAGCTATTCATTGCTTTCTGGCAGAGATTATCTTGAAAAAATAATGAATTTTTTAAAGGAAGAATTTGAAAATTTTTTAAGATTAGTATTGCATCCTGTAATACTAATGCCTTATTCAATATTCACTTTTTTGTATTTCGATCGTTTCTCCAAATATGGAGAAGGTACGATCTTCTTGTATTTCAGTGCTGTAATATTGCTTTGGTACACAAATGAAACATTTCTCATTAGAAAAAATCAGGATATTGAGAGAATAACTAAAATCAAACCATTTAAAAAAGCTGAGGAAAAAAAGAATGAATGATATTGCGAACAGCAGAAGTAGGATTTTTATAAAAGACATCGAAAACAAGTCATGGCAGTTGTTCTCTTTGGAGCAAAATAAAAAAGACGGGAGTATTTACCTCGGATCTCCCGAGTTTACAAACTTTGAGTGGTTGTCGTTCAAGGTTGATAACGGGGTTTTAAGTAGCTTCAAGGTACAACAGGATAATGATGGGCATTTGAGTTTTCATGGTTCCGGACAAGTGCATGTCAAATCTGGAGATGAAAAATACAAGCTTTCGATAAAAGGACAGCATTTATTGAAACGTGAAGAAAATGATATAAGTCTCAGGCATCTCTTTACGCTTTTTCCTAAAAAGCCGGAGTATATTCCTATTTCAGAAGCTTTGAATAGAAAAAGTGATCAAGTAGTTAATTCAAGCGAATCACTAAAGCCTTTTGTGGCTGTTGCATTCGCTTTGCCAAGAATGGGATTGAAGTTGAATTTTATGATGTCATTTAATATCGACGAGCTGGAGAATATTCCTGGTGGTGTATTAGGTACGCATTTATTTCCCTTGGTGCATCATGACATTTTCATGGTTTTTTACAGAACGAAGTTTATGGATGAGTGGCCAAAAAGGACTATGTTGCAATATTTGGATGGAGTCACTGTGCCAATGTTTATCGGTAAACCGGAAAAGATGCTTAATGTTCAATATAGGATCCCTAAATTTGATCTTAAGGGTAATGAATTGAGCATTGAACTGCCTTCTGTGGCAGAGTGAAAATGAGACATAAGTTGTTCTGTGTCTTATCAATCTCATACCTACCTGCAGGTTACCCTCAAAAACCCAACATCTTTAAATCTCAAATCTAGACAATCCACTAGAAAAGACTTACAATTACCTATATATTCGGATTTCAGAATTAAGCAACCCCTCAAAGTTACATTTTTTGATAAATAACAAGAAGCTTGCTTTTGTCTATCGACAGACAGGTCAGCGCAAAGTGCCTTGGCATGAAAATTGCCAAATAGACCATAGGTCTGTGGCGTCGATAATTTAATAAGTTAAAAATAAAATTATGCGGTACACAAGAATTTTTTTATCAAGCATTTTATTGTTAGCAGGAACTGTTTTGCTGAGCGGATGTAGCCAACAGAATGAAGTGGGTCAATCACAATCACAATCAGACTCTGAGGCTGAAGATACCTCAACAGTCAACAAGCAAAGTGAAGATGAACGAATTGGGGAGGTGGCTAGTAAAGGCGAACTTATAAAAATATCCGAGCAAGACAATGAGGAAATAAAGGAGTGGATTATGAAATATAAGGAGAACAAAGATACTGCCTTTGAAACAATTGACATAGATTGGGATTATGATGATCCGACAGGAACATGGTTTGCTCAGAAAGAATTGGGGTTTAATACTGTTACTAATCCGCCAATCAATTTGGAAGAAATAGAAAATGAATATAAGGAATACTATGCCAAATCCAGAAATCCCTTAAATAATTTTCGTGCAGAAAAAATCGCTGAAAGTTTATTTGGAAAAACAAAATATAATCGTAAAGAATCGTGTGAAAAAGGAAAGGGATCATGTTGGTATCCAAAAATAAATTCATCAAAGGAGGAATTAGAAAATATCTTTTCAGCGCACATTTCTTCTCTGAATAAGTTTATTAATATTGCTAATCAATATTATCCAACAAGAGTGCCTCGTTCTGAATTGTTATATGCTCAAAAAACAAACGGACATGTTTTGAGTGATTCAAAAATAAATAATGCTATGCTAAGTGGTTTTCAAGAAGCAAGTCCCTTGATGACTAGTATGTATTCTTCCAGCAATAGCAGTGGCGATTGGCCTATAATTAAAAGAATCAACTCAATAATTGCAAGGGGTGGTTCGAACATGGTCTATGAGCTTGTATCTTTAACTAAAGAGAGCGAAAATGCGTCTTATTTTTCAGAAGTAAAATACGAAAAAGATTCTTTTGGGGAAAGAACATTAATTTCAGGGCAAATAAAAATCAAAGTTACAACCTTTGAAAAAGTCGACGACGAGCATGTAAAAAAAGTAACTCATTATGTTGATTTTCTGAATAAAAAAGGAGAAGAATCCTATCCTTTTCTAAATTCAGGAGACAATGCTAATTTAGAATTGCTTTCTTATGGAAAATCTTCTTCCGGTATGGTGGAAGCAAAATTTGGCATTGCTTATCAAAAAGATAAATAATGAAAATAAAATCTTTAAAAAATAAATTAAATCGACGCAATAGCATATCCACTGCCCTTATTGTTGTTTTTATTTCATTTGCAGGGGGGAAGTTTTGGGATAAGATTGTTCCTCCTCAAGGAACAATTCCTAATAAGCCCTTGTACGTAACACTTGTGCCTGAAAAGCCCCTAATTAAATCTAGTATTGTCGAATATAACAATAAGGATACAAACGAAGTTATTACTTGGGAGTCGAATCATTCGTCAGTTGTTCCTAGCGATGTCGGGGAATATTGGGGTCCAGATCGTTTATTATTTACAATCGCCAACCCTCCTGGTTATGTTACTTTCAACTCCATAACAGATAATCCCGCACACGGTGACGAAAGAAATTTTATGCAGGTTCGTGAGGCGAATGCTAGCAATGAAAATTACGCCGATGCAATTAGTTTAAATGTTGGGCATGAATATGTCGTATATGTTTATTATCACAATAATGGCGCATGTAATTTAAGCAATGATGGCGAGGGTGCGGCTTATGGAGCGTATGTTAAGGTAGAAATACCTGCTACCGTTGCAAGTGGCAGTCAAGACACTAAAGCAATTGGTTATATTGGCGCTAATAATGCCAGCCCCGCTTTGGTATGGAATGATATTAGGTTCTCAAATGTCACAGGAGATGACATCGCTTTGCGTTATGTCTCAGGTTCGGCGACTATTCACAGCTTCGGTTCAGTCGATGGACAAGTTATGTCCGATACCATTGTAACTACTGGCGCACATCTCGGTTATAATAATCTTGATGGTATGTTACCTAGTTGCAAGAGGTATGCTGGCTATATCACATTTCGCATAAAAACAATGAAAAATTAAACTAACAGAATAAAACTGTTTTATTGGAAATTGTTTAGTATTGATTTTGTGAGAAGATAACTATTTATTAATTTTAAAAAATATGAAAAGAAATTTATTTTTAATTGTGGTAATAATTTTTTTTGTTGTGTCTCTGGCTGGATGTTCTCAATCCAAACCTGGTGAAGTGGAAAAACAAAATGAAAATAGCGAGGATAAAGAATCCAAAAAGATATCACAAGATGCGCTCATCGCAATTGAATGCGGAAAAACTGAAGTGAAAGATAATCAAGGAATTGAATACGGTACAATTATTGCAGAAGATGGAAGGTGTTGGTTGGATCGAAATCTAGGGGCTTCTAGTCGGGCAGAGGCAATTGATGACATTGAATCGTACGGATGGCTTTTTCAATGGGGGAGAAATGCCGATGGACATCAATTCCCAAATAGTGAATTAGAAACGAAATTAAGTTCATCTTCAACTCCAGGCCATTCGAGATTTATTGGTTACAAACTTGATCCGTATAATGGAAACACGACATGGCAGTATGACGTGGATAATACTCTTTGGCAAGGTGTAGATGGAGTTAACAATCCGTGTCCAAAAAGGTTTCGTCTTCCAACTATTGCGGAGTGGAGCACGTTTATTGCTGCCGCAAAAATTGAAGATAACAAAAGTGCCTTTCATTCGACACTAAAATTACCAACATCAGGATATCGCAAAATTAATGAAGTGCTTGCCCAAGGGATTTGGGGATTATACTGGTCAAGCGATCCTACTCCTGGAAAAGACTATGCGGCGGAAAGTGTAACGTTTACACCACTGGCTATGGATTACAGTTTGGAATATAGTTTTGAGGGTCAAGCGCGAGCACTCGGAATTGCAGTCCGTTGTATAAAAGACTAACTTAATAAATTTTTAAATTATTCTTTGTGTTTTTATGTTTTGTGGACATATACAAGTCTATTGAACCACAACACCGCCGATATTAAAAGAAGTGTTTTTTTGCTAAGGTTTATTAATTAGTAAGATATGCCGGATTGTTTAATCTTTTTTATGCCCTAGCTGTTTTCTTCAATAATAAAAGCACTATTCCTGTAACTTTCCACTTGACTGATGCTTATGGTAATTACATTTCTGATGCTGTGGCAAGTCTTATAATTGATGATGGAATTGAAGCTGTATCAAGTGGGAGTTCAAACGATGGGAATAAGTTCAGGTATGATCCCATAAATAATCAGTATGTCTTTAATTTATCTCTTAAGGATATTTCCCTCGAATCAGGCGCGCATACTTTGAAAATAGTATTGGGTGATGGGACAATTTATGACCAGTCTGTGGTTATAAAATAGAAAATAAGCTTCTCTTAAATAAGACAGCGGGGTGTCTTATTTCTCAAAACGAGACATGGGCTGTCCCGTGTCTCATTTGTCTCATTCCTGCCTGCCGGCAGGCAGGTGGCCTTCAAAATCGCGACCTAACCTCTTCAAATTTCCATTCTGGACATAACCCCGAAAAAGCCTTACAATGCTCTATAGTTGCAAGTTCTTGACTGATGTAGCCCGCCAATTTTAGTTTTTTAAAAAGCAGAGTCCGAGGCTCTGCTTTTGTTTTACACTTTGGGTGAATTTTGATAAACTTAGATAAGCAGTATATTTGAAAAAAAGCCGATTTTTCGGTAAATGATTTGATAAAATAAAACTATGGCAAAAAAAGATTATACAAATTGGGATAGAAAAGACTTGATCAAAGAGATCGAGCAACTTCGCAAGCGCAAGAAATATGGGCTTGTTTGGGAAGATAAGCCAGAAAATGTTGTTGAACAATGCAAGACAGAATTGCCGGTTTTGGAAGAAGTAAAAGATAAAGAGATAATTACTGATCCAGACAAACCTGTAAATTTACTTATTGAAGGCGACAATTATCACGCTCTTTCGGTATTGAGTTACACACACAAAGGTAAAATTGATTTTATCTATATTGATCCGCCTTATAACACCGGGAATAAAAGTTGGAAATATAATAATGATTATGTAGAAAAAGAAGATGCTTTTCGTCATAGTAAATGGATATCTTTCATAGCAAAAAGATTGAATCTATCAAAAGGGTTATTAAAAACAGATGGAATAATCGTTATTACAATTGATGATTATGAAATCGGTCCCACTCGACTTTTAATGGACGAAATATATGGAGAAGAAAATAGATTAGGTCTTATCACAATTGTACATAATCCACGAGGTCGTAGTGACGATCATTATTTTGCAACATCTCATGAATATGCTCTTGCTTATGGTAAAAATTCAGGCAAAACAATAACATACAAAATTGGGCTTACTGAAGAGCAAGCTGAAAATTTTCCATTAGAAGATGAGGACTCTCGTTATCGTTTGTTACCACTTAAAAGAACAGGCTCAAACTCAACCCCAAAAGAAAGACCAAATTTATTTTTTCCTATTTATTACAATCCAGAAAATAAGGAGATAAGTTTAGATAAAAAGGACGGTTTTATATCAATTACTCCAATAGATACCGACGGAAATAAAAGAGTTTGGAGGTGGGGGAAACAAGCTGTATTAGAAAGGAAAGATACTGAAATAGTCGTAAAAAATGGAAGAGATGGCAACTTTAGCATATTTGCAAAAGATAGAATAAAAGAAGGAAGAAAACCAAAAACAGTTTGGATGGATCCGAAATATGATGCTTCTTCACATGGGACGATGTTGTTGCAAAAAATATTAGGGAAAAGAAAGACATTTGATTATCCAAAATCATTATATGCCGTGAAGGATTTATTAGAAATTGGTTTAAAAGGTAAAAAGAATGCAATAATTCTAGATTTTTTTGCTGGATCAGGCACAACTGGACATGCTACACTAGAATTAAATAATGAAGATGGAGGAAAAAGAAATTTTATACTTTGCACAAACAACGAAAGTGGTATTTCTGAAGATGTTTGTCATCCTCGCATAGAAAAAGTTATTAAAGGATATATGTATTCAAAAAAGAACGTTGATGGTCTGGGTGGAAACCTTAAATATTTCAAAACTTCTTTTGTCCCCGCTGACGTAACAGACAAAAATAAAACCGCTCTTACTAAAAAAGCGACGGAAATGCTTTGCGTAAAAGAAGATACTTTTGAAGAAGTTAAATTAACAAAGCAATACAAGATTTTTCGAAACAAGAAAAGATATACCGGAATTGTTTTTGATCATCAGGCGATAGACGACTTTAAAAAGGAAATTACTAAAATAGACGGCAAATTCAGTCTTTATATTTTCTCACTAGGTGATGATACTTTTGACGAGGAGTTTGAAGATATAAAGAAAAAAGTAAAACTATCACCAATTCCGGAAGCGATACTCCGGGTTTATCGCAGGATATTTAAATAATTGTAAAAAATATGCAACTAAAAGACTATCAAAATACAGCTATAAAAAAACTTCTCGTAAGAAGCAAGGAACTACTAGAACAAAGAGGAGAGAAAAAAATTATTTTCAAAGCTCCGACCGGTTCGGGCAAAACCATAATGACAGCGGAATTTTTAAAGCAACTCATCGATGACAAAGAAATCAAAATTCCTCTATCGTTTATTTGGACTGCTCCAAGAAAACTACACACCCAAAGCAAGGAAAAGTTGGAAAGGTATTATGAAGATACAAGGGCTTTGGAATGTTCAAATTTTGAGGATTTAACCGATAAACAAATTGGCGAAAACGAAATTTTGTTTTTGAACTGGGAAAGTATAAACAAAAAAGACAAGAACACGATTGTAAAAGAGAATGAAAAAGAATTTTATCTTGGAAAAATTGTTGAGAATACAAAAGAAGAAGGACGAGAAATTGTTCTGATTATCGATGAAAGCCACCACCACGCAACGAGCGATATATCAAGAGATCTAATTAAAGATATTGGACCAAGACTAACAATAGAAGTTTCCGCAACACCAGATATGGAAAATCCCGATGAGATTGTTTCCGTGCCTTTGGAAGATGTAAAATTGGAAGGAATGATTAAAAAATCAGTTATTCTCAATCCGAATTTTAAAAACGTTTTATCAGGTAGCAGCTTAAAAACCAAGCTTGCAGATGGAACGGATGCAATGGTATTAGAAGAAGGTATAAAGAAACGAGCAGAAATTGCAAAGGCTTACAAAGAAGCAGGAATTGATATAAATCCACTTTTACTTATTCAATTACCCGATCGTAAAACGCAAGCGGAAGATCAAGTTAAAAATGATGTTGTGCGTATTTTGAAAGATAAATACAAAATGACAACAGAAAACGGAAAACTTGCAATTTATTTATCGGAAGAAAAAGAGAATCTTGAAAACATTTCAAAAAATAATCAAGAAACAGAAGTTTTAATTTTCAAACAAGCGATAGCTCTCGGCTGGGATTGCCCGCGCGCTCAAGTCTTGGTGCTTTTTAGAGACTGGAAAAGTCTTACTTTTTCGGTCCAAACAGTTGGAAGAATTATGCGTATGCCTGAACCGGACACAGGGCATTACAAACAGGAGATTTTGAATCATGGTTTTGTATACACCAACCTTGCCGATATTGAGATCAAAGAAGACATGGCGCGAAACTACGTAACGATTTATACCAGTCAAAGAATCGAAAATTATAAACCGATCAAACTAGAATCAGTTTATCGTCTACGGCAAAGAGAAAAAACCCGCCTAAGTCCGAAATTTATCAATATTTTCTTGGATGAGGCTAAAAAATATGACCTCGAAAAGAAAATTGAAACCAAGGGTCAAAAACTGGAATTATCTTTAATTTCAGATTATGAAGCGGAAAGCGTTGATAAATTGGCAAATGAAGAAATCAGAGGCGAAGCTAAAATAAATACCGAAAACGAAGCCGATTTACAAAAGCTCTATGACTATTTTGTAAAAAATAATCTCTCTCCGTTTTATCCTGAGGACCGTTCAATTGGCAGATTAAAAGAAGCGATTTACTACTTCTTTAAAATGCGTCTTGGTATGGAATATACAGACCGTTTTGCTGAAATTATCAATATTGTTTTAAGCCCAAAAAATAGCCAACACTTTGTAAATGTCATTGATAGCACCAAAGAAAAATACATTGCAGAAACTCGGAAACGAGAAGCAGAACTGCAAAAATCAGTCGATTGGGAATTGCCTGAAATGTTGAACTTTGGCGGAAACTTTACGGAGTATAAAACCAAATTATCAGTAATGAAGCCGTTTTATTACGACAACAAATGGAAAACCGAAGAAGCGTTTATTAAATTTCTAGAAAAATCAGAACATATTAAATGGTGGTTTAAAAACGGCGACCGAGATGCTACATTTTTTGCCGTGCCTTATATTGAAAATGAAGAACAAAAACCTTTTTATGTTGATTTTATTGTAAAATTTAAAAACGGTAAAATTGGTTTGTTTGATACGAAAAGCGGAAACACAATTAAAGACGCACGAGAAAAAAGCGATGGTTTGCAGGAATACACAAAAAAGTACAAAAACATTTCTGGTGGAATTGTAGCAAATACAAACTCCAGAGATTTTTCCGGTCGCTGGATGTGTTACAAAGGGCAAGGAATGAAACTTAACCCCGATGATTTTTCTAATTGGGAACTGTTAGAAATATAGAAAAGAAAAATTATTTTTTAAAAAAGGCTTAATTATAGTTGTTATGTTTTTTTATGTTATAATAAAAATAATTTACAACTATAAAAAATAAAAACCAAAAAAATGGAGGAATATAAAAATACTTCCGAGGATAGCGCTCCGGATATCCAAGCGGAAAAAAGCGATTTAAGTTTAGGTGAAAGTAATTATAGTAATTTGGCTCAAGAAGAGCTTTCCGCCACTCCGCCGAGCGGCAAGAAATTTGATTTTTCCGCCAATAAAAAGGCTGTTTTAAAATTTTCGCTGGCCGGCTTAGTTTTCTTGATTTTGGGAGGCGTTGTTTATTTCGGTCTCGATTTTTATGAAAAGAAAATCCGAACTGTTGCCCTGGAAAAAGTTCTCCCCAAGGATTCCAACGGAATTATAAAAGTAAATATAAATCCGGATTCAAATCAATTTCAATTGCTGGAATCCAATATGCAAAAATTTCCCGGTTATGATATTTTGAAAAAAGAGTTCGACGAGGCCGGGGAAGGGAAAACTATGACCGATCTTTTTTTTGAAAAATTAAAGGAAAAAAATTTGGATTTCGAGGCGGATATCAAGCCGGCTATCGGAGAAGAGGCCTATGTGGTTTTTCCCGACATGAAACCGTTGTTTCAAAATATTAGTCGAGAAGTGGTTACTCTGAAAAATAATCTGTATGCCAAAGCGATTGATAAAAATATTATCAAAGATGAAGACTTTTCAGGCGGAATGGTAATGGGGGCGGAGGAAGAACCCCTTATCCCGTTGGATTTTATTATGGCTTCGGATATCCGGGATAAGAAAAAAGCTCTGGAAGTCATTGAGAAATTAAAAAATGATGAGAAATATGAGACCGAAACTCGAAAATTTAAGGGTTATGAATATATCCGGATAAAAATAAAAAATGTTGAAAATCCCGAGGAGGGCAGTTATTTGAATTATATCGAGACATTTCATATAGTTTTGGGCGGAAATTGGTTTATGACCTCCAAGGAGGACTATCTCAAGGAAGCGGTTGAGCGTTGCAAGAAACAAGGGATCATAAAGGGCCTTTTTTCGGGCGACTCCACCGGAACTCTTTTTGAAGACGAGAGCTACAAAAAAGTTTTAGCGGAATTGAGAGAGAGTGATGAACAGGGCATGATGTTTTTTTACACCAAACTTAATTTTGAAAAAATATTTAAAGATAACTGCCAAAATGGAGGTTCATTTTGTCTGGATAACAAATATCTCAAATATCCGGAGGATATAATATACGGCTTTTCTTTGAAAATGGAAGAGGCCGGAGTGAAGATCAGCTCCAGCTCCAATCAGTCCTCTCTCGGCAAAGAAGAAATTAAAAACAAAAGTCAGGCCGATTCTTTGGCCAATAAATTGCCCGCTAAAGCGGGGGATGCTTGGTTGGATGTGATGGTGGAGCACAACAATTTGAAGAATTTTTATTATAATTTCAAGAAAAATAATTTAACTGAGGAAAGTATAAAAAGTTTGAATGATATCAGGCAAGAAGTAAAGGATACAATCGGGATAGATTTTGAATCCGATTTGATTGATCTTATTTCCGGCTCAGTCGGCTTCTCTCTTTTTACTTCGACCGAGAGATTGCCTGAGGGAGTGATTTTGGCCGATTTGACAGATGGTGACAAGATGTTGGAAACGATGAAAAAAATGGTGGAGGTTTTTAAAATAATTCAAATCGAAGAGGCGGAGTCTTTGAATTCTCTCTATTCTCAATATGATCCGAATTCTTTTTCGAGTACTCGAAATGTTACTGTCGGAGAAAACAAAGAAGTGCAAGCCTTGGTAAACAAAATCAAGGAAAGTCGTTTGGAAGAGACAAATCTTCCGGAGGGTAAAATATTTGTCTATAAGCCGGTAAAGAGTGAATTAATGCCTTTGTCGGAATATTCTCCCGAGCTGGTCTTTGCTTTAAAAAATAATTTTATGATTCTGGGAAGCAGTTATTATTCGGTAGAAGCTGTTTTAAAGGGGCTAAGTAGTGAAAACGGAGAAAGACTGGCCAAGGGCAAATATTATAGCCAAGCGGCGGAAAAGTTTTATCCGGAAAATTATTTGACGACTTATATCAATATGTTCGGAGTTTGGAATATCGCCAAATATGCGGAAAAAGAATTTGAAGAAGCTATGCAAAATTCTTATGCGGCAGCTTGTCGGGCGCAAAGCCAATATCCGGCGGGCGGAACGGCAAATATTAATTATCGGGATTATTGTTCACCGCAAGAAGCGGAAAAAGAACTGGAATCGATCCGAGAATATTTCTTTGGCATCGGCGCGATTGTCCGCACTTTAAATATAATCAGTTATTCGGAGGCCTTGGGCGATCAATCCAAAAAGCAAACGATTTTTATTCATCTTAAAGAATTACCCAAAGATGAAAAAGAAAAAGCGGAAAAGATCCTTTATAAATTGAAATAATGAAAAGATTTGGTAGCGGATTATTTTAATTCTATTTTTCAGATCAAAAACAGCATCGCCTCCAAGAACCCGAGTGGTCTTGGAGGCTTTTCTGTGGAAAAAGATATTTTCTAATTTTAAATTTATATACTTTAATTCAGCAGACCGTCAAAGAGTAGGCCGAATTGAAGGTAGATATTTTTTAGCGATTTTTTGATTTTATTCGGAAAAGAGTTTTCTTTATTTTCTTCTATGATTGGGGCTTCAAGTTGGCCTTTTACTTGGGGATTGTTTTCAGGAACGGAGCTATAACGGGCCTCCAATTCTTGGTAAA